>NZ_JBEOWY010000058.1:0-53454 GCF_040296285.1 Kitasatospora sp. NPDC002227 | reverse complement strand
AGCCCGCCCGCCAGCGTCAGCAGGGTCGACTTCCCCGACCCCGAAGGGCCCATCACCGCCACGAACTCACCCGGCCGCACCGCCAGGTCCACCCCCCTGAGGGCATGCACCTCGGTGGTGCCCCGGCCGTGGACGCGGGTCACGCCACGGAGCTCGAGTATCGGCCGGGCCGTCTCGTATGTGGTCACATCTCCCCCTCGGAGGTGGGCAGCACGGCATACATACTCGGTATGCCGATCGATATACCGAGTATGTATACCTGGTATGCATGCCTCGCTCAAGGCCGGGGGGTGGTCACTCCTCCTCGGGCTCCGCCTCTGCCTCTGCCTTGGCCTCGGCGGCCCGGACCTGGGCGGCGAACTCCTCGGCCGGGATCCGCTCGACCGTGGCGCCGTGGCGGGCCGCCAGCTCGTCCGCCGGGGCTGGGGAGTGCTCGTGCAGGTCGAGCACCAGCAGGGCGGTGCCGTCCTCGACCCGGGCGCCGAGCATGATCAGACCTGCCCCCTCCTCGGTGTCGCGGTTGGTCTCGGCCGCATTGCCCAGGGCCGCCCCGGCCGCCATGCCCAGCAGTGCCCCGATCGGGCCGCCCAGGGCGCCGATCAGCGCGCCGGCCACGCTGGAGCCGACCGTCCGCACTCCGGCGCCCTTCACCCAGCTCTCGGGCGCCGAGAGCTCCCCCTCGGCCGTCCGCACCAGCACGGCCACCTGGCGGATCCCGGGAAGGTGCTGGGCCTCCTCGTTGGCGGCCTGCCACCCGTCGCCGCCGGCGAAGCCCAGCAGCACCACGCTGTGCGTCTCCTTGCCCGCCTCCGACATCCGCGCCTCCTCTCGCTCCGGTCCTGCTCGATCCGCCTCATCCTGATCGCGCGTTCCGTCCGCACTCCGGAGGCCAGGCCCGGCAGGCGCCCGCATCACCGGAACGGCGGCAGTCCGGTTTCGGCCGAGGTGATCACTCCGCGCACGCCGTAGTCATCTCAGCTGATGGTGTGTCACAGTTGCTTCTCCTGCGCGGCATCAGAGGTTGGGGGAGCGGCGATGGTGCCGGAGCGCGTGGCACGGCAGGCTGCGGAGCTCGGCCTGGAGGTGTACCGGCGGAGCTACCCGTACAGCGGACTGGCCTGGTTCACCTTCGCCGGGATGTTCCTGGTCGAGACGGTCGCCCTGGGGCTACCGCACTCGCCGATCCGGGCGGCGGTGCTGCTGGCCGGCGCCGTGCTGGTGCTGGTCGCGACCGTGGCCGGCCTGTGCACCCGCCTCCGCAAGGCGGTGTACCTGTTCGAGGACGGTTTCCTGCTGGTGGGCATGTGGGGGCAGCGCAAGCGGGCCGGGCTCTGGGAGGCGGCTTCCGTCCGGATCAAGCGCGTCAACCAGCGCTATCCGGGGCGCCCGGCCTTCGCGTACGCGGTGGATGTGGACGGGCGGGAGTGCTTCGGCTTCGGCGAGCGCCAGATCGTCCGCGGCACCCGACTGGCCCTCGACGTCGCCGAGATGACCGCCCCCTGGCGGGTGGCGGCAGCCCTGCTCGCCATCACGCGGCAGGGGGCGGTCCTCCTCGGCCCCCTGCGCTTCACCGGTGACCGCATCCAGTCCGTCGAGCTCCGCTCGAACATCGATCTGCCGATCGCCGAGATCACCCGGATCCGGCTCCAGCCCACCGGCAAGCGGCACGAGCCCTTCGAGCTCCAGCTCTCGATCCGCGACGTGCCGACTGACGTCGCGCTCGGCATCCCGGCGATCGACCGGGTGGCGATCGCCCAACTGATCGCGTCCTTGGCCGACTTGCGCGTCTCCTGACGCCGCCTCTGCTAGGCCAGCTCGGCGATCAGGGCCAGGGCCTCGTCCAGCTTCCCGATCTCCGCCGCGCTCAACGTCGGGTTCGCCGCCCGCCGGGCCTTCGCCTCGGTGAGCAGCAGCCCCTCCGTACCGCCCAGCGCCCGCAGCAGCGCCGCCAGCCCGGGCCGGGCGATCTCCGCGATCTCCGGCATCGTCACGGCGGCCTGCGCGAGGATCAGCACCGACATCGCGGAGTCCAGCCCGGGCGGCCCGTCGATCGCGGTCCCCCAGTCGATCACCACCGGGCCGGCGGGGGTCAGGAAGACGTTGTCGGGGTGCAGGTCCATGTGCAGCACCCGGTGCCGCGGGTCCGTCGACTCCCGCGCCGGTATCCCGTGCAGCCGCCCCAGCAACTCCGCCAGCACCTCCCCGGCCCACTCCGCCGTCACGGCCCCCTCGGCGAGCGCGGCCAGCATCGTCCGCCCCTCCAGCCGCTCCATCACCAACTCACTCGCCGCCTCCCCGCCCCACACCTCCGGCACCGGATACCCCCACTCCCGCAGGTACCCCATCACCGCGACCTCCCCGGTCGCATCGAACCCGTCCCGGTACCGCCGCAACACCCTCCCCTCCCCGGCCGCATACACATCCGCCATCCGCCCCACCCCGACCAGCTCACCGATCTCCATGACCGGCGAACCTAGCCCCGCCCCGCCCCCGGCACCACTTCCACACCGCCCGGGGTTATCACTGCCCGACCCCGAGACCTGATCCGCTAGGCTGTCGGTGGTCACACGTTGATCCACCCCGCCTCATTAGCTCAGGGGATAGAGCACGGCTCTCCTAAAGCCGGTGTCGCAGGTTCGAATCCTGCATGGGGCACATGCTGTGACCTGGCGGAACGCTAGGTATTGATCATGGAAAACCCTCTCCGGGGTCAGTCTCGGAGGGGGTTTTTCCGTCAGGTGGGGACAGGGTGAGGAAGCGCTGTCAGGCAGCCGCCTCGGTGGGGACGTAGCGGGGGACCCGGTCGTTCGCCGAGACTGAAACAGGGGCGGGCCCGGCAGTAGGGCAGTGCCGTTCAGGCGAAGCATCCGCCTGATGCCCGTTCAGGCGGGTGGCACGGCCGTGATGTTCCCCGCCGGCCTGGGCCGGCTCGCCGCCGCCGGGCCTGCCGAGCACGTGTCGGCCTTGCCCGCCCATCTCGCGGGTTCGCACGGCAAGGATTCGCCGGGCTCCTACCGGGTGTCGGCGTTGGTGGTGAGGACGAAGCCAAGGCTGTCCAGACCTTCGGCCTGGCAGAGACGGTCGGACGCGCCGCCCAGTTCGGTCTGGAGAAGCTGATAGGCGGCTCCGTTGGCCCTGCCCCAGTGCATGGCAGCCCGCCACAGGGTCCGGCCATGGCCGTGGCCGCGCTGGTCGGGCAGGACGCCGAAGTACTGCGGTAGCAGCCGGTCGGCTCCGGCCGAGTCCTTCATGATTTCCATCGGGCCGATTGCCCCGACCACCCGCTCGTCGGTGGTGAGGGTCAGCAGGGGGCCGCCGAGCTGATCGTCCTGGAAGCGGTCCCAGAGGAACACGAAGCCGTCTGCGGTCATCTGTGAGGCGAAGTCGGCGAAGGTGGCCACCACAGTCGGCGGGTGCTCGCGCAGGTTTCGTACGGTCGTCTGCGGTGGTTCGTCGTGGGTGAACTGCTTGAGCTGAATCCTGGTGCACGCCGTCCCGGCTGGCACCAGCGCGGTGGCGCCGGGCTGGAACCACACGACGCGGGCCGACTGGGCGCCGTGGTCGGCCGCCAGCTTGGCCGCCGTGTCGAGCAGGTCCGGAAGGTCCGGCGCCTCCGTGCCGTAGTGGTGCAGCTTCACGCAGCCCCGGCCGCGGCGGGTGAGGGTGGGGATCAACGTCAGACCGGGGCGGTGGACGACGGCTGAGGTCAGGACCGTCTCGTCCTTTTCGGCGCTCCACCGCTGGTCCTTGTCGTGCGGGAGGAAACGGCCGGTGCCGGCCACGCCCAGGACATCGGCGAAGAGGTCCGTGCTCAGGGCGCCCGGGTGGATCGGGCCGAGGGCCGGCACGTACGGCACGGTTAGCACGGGGCTCAACCAGTCCCACTCCAGTTCCATGACCGAACCCTACTCACGGGCGCCTCGTGCCGCAGGCCCCGGCGGGATTCCGCCGGGGCCTGCGAGGTTCTGACCGCTTGAGGGCTAGAACGGGTTGTCGTCGCCCGCGTTGCACGAGCACTTCGTGGACTCGGCGAGGTCGTCCAGGTCGTCGACGAGCTCGATCTCGACCACGCTGGCGCGGGTGGCACCGAGCTGGATCAGGGCTTCCGGCTTCACGCGGGTACCTCTTCCTTCTGTCGTCCGTGCTGGCAGTAACTTGCGAGTGGTGCCTTCGCCTCCTGGTAGAGCTTGGCCATCGGTCGGCAGACCCCGCAGGAGCCTGAGAGCTGGCAGCCGGAGCACCCACCGGTGCGAAGCATGAGGGAGTCGGCGATGGCGCCGAGCTTGCGAAGCCCGTCGACGCCTTCGGCGATCAGGTCCACGTTCGGATCGCGGCCGACCTTGCAGATCGACGCGATGCCGTGCGGGTCGGAGTGGAAGAACGTGTGGCCCGCGTTGCAACCGGAGAACACCTTGCGCTGGCGCAGGTGCTTGGCGGACTGGGCGGGCAGGGTCTCGCCGCCGCCGTAGATCGTCGGGGACATGTTGACGTACGAGTTGTGCTCCAGGCCCCAGTCCTCCGCCATGGCGACCATTGCGGCCTCCTCGTCGGCGGAGTGCTCGGTGACGACCAGGTTGAGGCGCATCGGGATGCCCGCCTCCAGGGCTGCGGCCATGCCCTTCCGGAAGGTGGCGAAGGAGCCCTTGCGGCGGGTCAGGCCGTCGTAGCTGGCCGCGCTCGCGCCGTAGACACTGACCACAACCCGGTAGGCGGGCAGCCGGGTCAAAACGTCGAGGATCTTGGGCCGCCACAGCCGGGAGCCGTTGGTCGAGACCGTGATCATCATGCCGAGTTCGGCGGCGAGGGCGTACGACTCGGTGAAGTCCCGGTCGACGGTCGGCTCGCCGCCGGTGATCTGGAGCCACAGCACCCCGGCCTGCTGCATGGTGTGCAGCAGCTTTGCCTTCCCGTCCATCGACAGGCCCTCGAACTTCTTCTCGCCGAGATAGCAGTGCTCGCAGTCGTAGTTGCAGCCGAGGTTGATCTCCCACGACGCGCGGCTGTACTGCGGATCGGCCTTCGGCCGCACCAGCAGGAAGTCCCGGGCCGGACGAGCGACCGACAGGTCCATGGCCCAGCGTTGGCGTGCGGCCTTGACCAGCCAGGACGGTGCCGGCTGCCCGGCAGCGGCGGCCTGTTCGAGCTCGGTGTACTGCTGGAGGGGGACCTTGATCCCTGCGGTGCTGCCGGGGCAGACGACCAGGTGGTCGTTCAGGAATCGGCTGGCGATGAGTTGATGCACGTCCATCCTCCTCGATCGGTTGGGCGGCCCTAAGCCGGGCGGGATCACTGCTATGAGGTGCGGGCCACGGCCGGGGACAGCCGGGCACTGGGGCGGCGGGGCCGGTGAGGGCGTATCGGCGGCCGTCGACGGGGCCACCCCCGACGGGCGAGTTGGCGTGCCGCCCGCCGGGGGCGGACCAGGAACTGGCGGTGGGTCATCGGCTGCTCGGGTAGTGCCAGCTCGGCCCAGACCTTCTTGCCGCACTCGGTCCGCTCCGCGCCGTGGCTCTTGGCCAGTTGCTCGACCAGGAACATCCCGCGTCCGCTTGCTTCGTCAGGGCCGACCAAGCGCGGCCGGGGCAGGGCGGGCGAACCGTCGTAGACCTCGACCCGGAGCTGCCGAAGACGCGGGTGCACATACATGTGGATGATCAGCATCGCCCCCTTGGTGTGCCGCACCGCGTTGGTCGCCAGCTCCGTGAAGACCACCGCGATGGCGTCGCGGGTGGCGTCGTCCAGGTAGACACCCCAGTCGGTGATCTGGGTGTTGACCCAGAGCCGGGCCCTCGGCACGGAGGCTGGGTCGCGGATCAGGACGGTGGTCGAACTGTGCACGGGCATGGCGGGGAACCCTTCGACGCCTGACGGGAGATAGACGGCTCCCACCGGGGGATGCCGGCGGCCGGGGACCGGTCCTCCAAGGGGAGTGACTCCCCGGGTGACCTGACTATGAGTCAACAGGTGTGCGCCGGGCGTGAACACGGTAGAGAGACCACTGATCTCTGAAACCCTTGAAACCTGGCTCATGGGGGGACACTGGTGACACGCGAACGGACACCGAACCACAGGCTCGCCGCGCTGGTCTCCGAGTGCCGGTGGGTGAGCCACGGCGAGTTCGCCCGCGCCGTCAACCGAGCTGGCACCGAGGCCGGGTTCAAGCTCAAGTACGACGAGTCCGCCGTCTCCCACTGGCTCTCCGGCACCCGGCCCATGACCAAGTACCGGCAGGTGGTGCTGGAGGCACTGACACGCCGTCTCGGGCGTCCGGTCACCGCGTTCGAAGCCGGGTTCGCCAATCAGCCCGACGCCCTGCCGACATCCACGGATACGGTGGCGGGACTGATCGACCTCGGGAGCATGGACATGGACCCATCGCGCAGGGGCGTACTCGGGGCGGGCCTGTACTCGGTCGCGCTCACCATCCCTGGCTGGCCGGACCACATCGGGCGGTTCGAGCGGCTCAGGACTGACCCGCACACCCGGATCGGCATGGCTGAGGTCCAGTCCGTCATCGCCATGACTGAGAGGGTCAGCGAGATGGACGACGTGTTCGGTGGCCGGACCGCCCGGCCGATGGCGGCAGCGTTCCTGGTCAACACCATCGCCCCGTACCTCAAGGCCACAGCCTCCGACGAGGTGCGCAAAGCGATGCTCTCCGCCGCCGCCGACCACCTGTATCTGACCGGGTACATGGCGGTGGACGAGCGGCTGGACCCACTTGGGCAGGCGTACTACAAGAAGGCGCTCGAGCTGTCCCTGGCGGCCGGAGACCACCTCACCTACTGCACCACCCTGCGGGGCATGAGCGTGCAGGCCGTCGAACTCGGCCACGGCAGCGCAGCCCTGCGGTACGCGAACTCCGCCGCCGCGGCTTCACCCGAGGCCGGCCCGAGGATGCGCGCCTTCCTCGCTGGCCAGCAGGCCCACGCCCTTGCGCAGATCGGCGACCGCTCGGGCGCGCTGGCCATGCTCCGCGAAGCCGAAGTCGCCATGGAACAGGCCGAGTCCAAGGCCAAGGCACATGGCTCCTACGATCCGGCCTCGTTCTCGTACCACGTCGCCCAGGTCAACTACGAGCTCGGCGACCGCGAAGGCGCGATCCGCGCGCTCCAGCACTCCGAGAAGGTGAGGCCCGCCGTCTACCGCCGGGCCCGGGTCCGGCACCGAGCGATGGTCGCGGAGTGGCAGCTCGAAGCCGGGCGACTGGAAGAAGCCGTCCTCAGTTGGCACCTCGCCCTGGACGACTTCCCCCACGTCCAGTCAGGCCGGGCGGACGACCGCTTCCGCACCATGCTCTCCGCCACCCTGCCACACCGCCGCAACCCCCACGTCCGCGAACTCCTAGACCGAGCCTGGCCGCTCGCTCCTCGACCGGCCTGCCAGCCCCAGCGGAGATCAGTGTGATGACTGCGGTGATACCGAAGTCGGCGAGCGATGTCATGCCAGCCAGGATGTTGGATACGGGTAGGCGATGCAACGATTCGTGGTCTGGGTCAGGCGCGGATCCGGGTGGCCGAGGCGGCCGGGCGATGTGTCAGTGAGGGTGGCCCCACCGGATCAGCCGAAGGCCGGAGCCGTTTTGCTCCGGAAGGTCAGAGCCCAGGTCGCGGGTCTGCCGGTGTGACTGTCCAGCAGGGTGCTGCCTGGGGGTGGCCCACTTGGTACAGCGGATCATCGGGTGGGGACGTGGTGGGGGACACAAGGACAGTGAAGGCTCGTGACTGGCAGGGGGACGTCTACTCGGCACGGGCCATCTGACCTGCTGTGAAGCAAGAATCAGGGACCGAGAGTGGCCAACCGTGAGCCCGCAGGACGTCCTCCTGAAGCCGGTGTCGCAGGTTCGAATCCTGTATGGGGCACGGAGCGCGTAGCGCTGATGCATGACCGAAGGGCCAGCTCAGGGGGTGTGTCCCCGGGGGCTGGGTCTTTTTTCGTTGGAGTTGCTGGATGGGCGCGGCGGTGGGGGCGGGCAGTCCCGGGTGCGGTGTCATGGGGGTGTGATCGGTTCGCGGGGTGCGGGGGTGCCGGGTTCGGGTTCGGGTGGGTGGTGGGTGGGGGTGCCGCCGGCGGCGGGGGCGGTGGTGATGGCTACCGGGATTGTGTCGGTGGGGCTGCGGTTGGTGGGGCAGGCGGTGCTGTCCTGGGTGTTGGTGGGGTTGGCGGCGGTGGGGTGGGGGGTGCTGGCGGTCGCGTTCGGGCTGACGTTCGTCAGGGACCGGGGGCGGTGGCGGGCCCATGCCGATACGCCGGCGGCGTTGTGTGCGGTGGCCGCCACGGCGGTGCTGGGGACTCGGGCGGCGCTGGAGGGGTGGGTGACCGGTGCCGGGGTGCTGTTGGCGGTGGCGGCGCTGGCCTGGCCCGGGCTGTTGGTGGCGGTGCTGCGGCACTGGCAGCACCATCTGCCGGGGGCGGTCTTCCTGGTGTGCGTGGCGACCAACGGGCTCGCGGTGCTGGCCGCGACGCTCGGGACGATCCAGCACCGCGACTGGCTGACCTGGTGCGCCCTGGCGGCCTTCGTACTGGGCCTGGGGCTCTACCTTGCCGCGCTGACCAGGTTCGACCTGCGGCAGGTCGAGGACGGCCTGGGGGACCAGTGGATCGCGGCCGGCGCGCTGGCGATCTCCGCTCTGGCGGCGGCCAAGCTCACCGCCTGGCCGCACTGGACCGGCGCCGCCCACGCGACGCTGCGCGGCACGGCCCTGGTGCTGCTGGTCCTCGCCCTGCCCTGGTTCGTGGTGCTGCTGGGCGCGGAGGTCCGGCACCCCCGGCCGCACTACAACCTCCGCCGCTGGGCCACCGTCTTCCCGCTCGGCATGACCGCCGTCGCGACGCTCTCGGTCGGCTCAGCCACGGGTGTGCACTGGCTCCGGCCGCTCGGCCAGGTGCTGCTCTGGATCGCCGTCGCCGCCTGGGCGGTGACGGCCGCGCTGCTCGTCGCGACCTCCCTCCGCCGGAGCCGTTGAGGCAGAGGCAGAAGGACCTGTTCGGAGCTGGTCAGCCGGCGTAAGAGATGGACGACTTCGGCCCCCGGGAGGATCTCCCGGGGGCCGAACTGCTACCGGAGGTGCGCCGGGTTTAGTACCACTGGAACCAGAGGGCCTCGATGGGGAGGGCCTGGCCGGTGGTGCCGATCTGCTCGGTGCCGAAGTTGCCGCCGATGTAGGTGGGGCCGCCCTGCCAGCCGATGTTCCGGACGTGGGCGTCGGCGTGGAAGGAGGAGACGGGGCTCCAGCCGTCCTCGAAGTAGCGGATGGCCTCGATCGGGGTGTTCATGCCCTCGGTGCCGATCTGGATGGTGCTGTGGGCACTGTCCAGGCACACGTAGTTGGCGTCCCAGCCGTAGTTGGACCGGTGGGCCCTGAAGCAGAGACGGGCGGGGTTGTTGCCGACGTTGAAGTGGTACCGGACCGCCTCGACGGCGAGTGCCCGGCCGGTGGTGCCGGCCCACTCGCCGTCGCAACGCCAGTCCTGCCAGCCGACGTTCTGGATGTGGGCCTGGTAGCAGAAGTTGCCGGACGGGGTGTCGCGGGCCTCGGCGGTGCCCGCGGCGGTGAGGGTGGCCGCCGCGGCGATGGCCACCGCGGCCAGGGTACGGAGCGTGCGCTTGATCATGATGTGTGTCCCCCCGGGAAGATGAGAGCGGGCATCTTGGCAATGCCGGGGCAAAGACTATTGATCAAGGTCCCCGTCCGAGCGCCGACGCGCCCCGGTGTGGCGGGGATCACGGGGGCTTAGGTCACCAGGAGAGGGGGCCAAGGGCTCTGGGGGTGCAACAAGGAACAGAGGCAGGGTTGGCGGGTCGGGTGCGTGCCGCCGCCAGCGGCGGCCGGGCCCGGCAGGCCATGTCCCCTACCGATGCGAGTTCCATGTCGACCGTCATAGACACCGCGCCGTACACGAGGTTCCACCGCAGGCTGGCTCTGGCCTGCTCGGGTGGGCCGCTGCTTGACGGATACATCCTCAGCATCGTCGGAGTGGCGCTGATCGGGATGAAGCCCGAACTCGGGCTGAGCGCAGGGGAGATCAGCCTGATCGGGGCCGCGGCGCTGGTGGGGATGTTCGTCGGCGGCGCGGTGTTCGGGGTGCTGACGGACAAGGTCGGCCGTGAAGTGATGTACACCGCCGACCTGTTGGTGATGATCGGGTGCTCGGTGGCCTCCTTCTGGGCCACCGATGTCTGGTTGGTCGTGGCGCTGCGCTTCGTGCTCGGGATGGCGGTGGCCGCCGATTACCCGATCGCGACCTCGCTGCTCGCCGAGTGGCTGCCGACCAAGCACCGGGGCCGGCTGCTCGGCAAGCAGATCGTCGCCTGGTACGCCGGGTCGGTGCTCGCCTACGTGGTCGGGTACGCGTTCCTGCGCCTCGGCGGGGACGGCAGTTGGCGCTGGATGCTGGCCAGTTCGGCTCTGCTCTGTGTGTTCTTCCTGGTGGTGCGGCGCGGCTCGCCCGAGTCGCCGCTCTGGCTCGCGCAGAACGGGCGCGGGGCCCAGGCGGTCGAGATGGTCCGCCGGCATCTGGGCCGGGAGGTGACGGTCGAGGAGCTGACCGCCACGGAGCAGGACGCAGGCGGCGGGATGCGGGCGCTGTTCGCACCGGAGTACCGGCGGCGGACGCTGTTCTGCGGGCTGTTCTTCCTCTGCCAGGTGGCGCCGCTGTTCGCCATGCTGACCTTCGGGCCGCAGATCCTGGGCGCGTTCGGGATGCCCGGCGGCACCGCGATGAACACCCTGGGTACCGGGCTGATCAGCCTGGTCTTCCTGGTGGGCTGCTACCCGGCGCTGCGAGCCATCGACAGCCACGGGCGGCGGCCGACCATCATCTGGTCCTTCGCCCTGATGATCGTGCCGCTGGCCTTCCTCGGCCTCTGGCCGACGGCGCCGGCGCTGCTCGCCCTGCTGGCGCTGTGCGGGTACGCCTTCCTGTGCGGCGGGCCGAACGTGCTCGACTGGACCTACCCCAACGAGCTGTTCCCGACCAGGATCCGGGCCACCGCGGTCGGGTTCGCCACCTCGGTGAGCCGGATCGGCGCGGCGGTCGGCACCTACCTGCTGCCGCTCTCGCTGAGCGGGCTCGGGATCGGCCCGACCATGCTGATCGCCGCCGGGCTGACGGCGGCGGGGCTGCTGGTCTGCGTGCTGTGGGCGGAGGAGACGAAGGGGGCGGGCCTGCAGCTGGCCGCGCAGGCCACGCGCTCCCGTCCGTGGGAGGCGGGCGCCAGGGAGAGTGTGGCGGCCACGGCCCTGCGGTAGTCCCGCGGGGTGGTGCCGTAGCGGTCGCGGAAGAGCCGGCTGAAGTGCGAGGCGCCGTACAGGCCGGAGCGCTCGCCGATCACGGCGACCGGGAGGTGGGCGAGGCCGGGGTCGCTCAGCTCGGCGCAGCAGCGGGCCAGGCGTTCGTCGCGGATCCAGCGGGCGGGGCTGGTGCCGTGCTCGCGGAAGATCTTCTGCAGGTAGCGGAGCGAGACGTTGTACCGCTGCGCGATGGTGGCCGGGCAGAGGTCGGGGTCGGCGAGGTGCTCGCGGACGTAGTTCTGGACGCTGAGGATCAGGGACTGGCGGGCGACCTGGGAGTCCGCCGCCTGGGTGCGCATCCGCTCGGTGAACAGGGCGGCGGTGAGCCCGGCGACGCTGCTGCCGAGCAGGTCCACCGCGGTGTCGATCTCCTCGCCGTGCTCCTCGAGTTCGGCCAGCAGGGCGGAGAGCAGTGCGGCCAGGCCCTGCCCGCCGCCCCACGGCCCGGCGGTGAGCAGGCTCGCCTCCTTGGGGGTGACGCCCATCAGCCGGTGCGGGACGAGCAGGCTGACCATCCGGAACGGCTTGGGCAGCACGAGCTTGAAGGCCCGGCTGGTGTCGGAGCAGATCAGCTGGGGGCCCCGGGCGACGCCGAACCGGCCGTCCTGGAAGACCCAGAGCTCCCCGGCCAGCATCCGGCTGAGCCGCAGGAAGCCCTCCGCCTCACGGTCGATCAGGCGGCCGGGGCGGATCGCCTCGAAGGGCCCGCCCTCGGCCAGGCTCACCAGCACCTCGCCGAAGCGGTGGCGCGCGGTGGTGCCGCGTAAGTCCGCGTCGTGCTCCCGGACGACCTGGACCCCGGAGGGGCTCGCCACCGGTCTGGGATCGGTGACGGGAGCGGTGACGGGAGCGGTGGCGGCCCGCTGGACGGTCGGCGACTCGACGTACGGCATGCGTGCCACCCCTCCTGGGCCTGCTCTTCTCCTGGTAGCAAGAAGAACATACGGACTGGGCGGTTTCCTAAGGGCATCGCAAACTTCGATGAGCCGAGGCCGCGACGGTCACCCGGCCGTGGAGCCCGACAGGGCCGGCCGCTCGGGGAGCCGTTCGCAGGGCAGGCCGGGGATGCGCTGCACCTGCCAGCCTCGCTCCCAGAGCCGCTGCACGGTGGGCAGCGCGGAGGAGGGCGAGACCATCAGCTCGACCAGCCCGCTGACCCCACCCGGGGCGTGATCGATCGTCATGTCTTCGACGTTGACGGCCAGTTCGGCCGCATCGGCGAGCAGGCGCGCCAACTCGCCCGGCTGGTCGCCGATCAGTACCCGGACGGGGGTGCAGCGCAGGGTGGCGCCGTTCTTGCCCGGGATTCGCTCCCGGCCGAGCCGGCCGCGGTCGAGCAGCTCGGTGACCTGGGTGAGCCCCAGCGAGCGCTCGAGCTGGTCCTCGCCGGCCAGCCGGCGCAGGGCGGCCACCATCGCGGAGAGGTCCTCGGCCAGTTCGCCGAGCACGTTCGCGACGGCGTCCGCGTTGGCCTCCAGGATGTCGCCCCACAGGCGCGGGTCGCCCCCGGCGATCCGGGTGACGTCCCGCAGGCCCTGGCCGGCCAGCTGCGAGGCCTCGTCGGGCGAGTGCTGCAGCCGGGCGGCCATCAGCGAGGCCACCACGTGCGGGGTGTGCGAGACCAGGGCGACGGCGCGGTCGTGCGAGTCGCTCTCCATCAGCACCGGGACGCCCCCGGCGAGCGCGACCACCTCCAGGGCCCGGTTGAGCGTCTCCCGCGAGGTCACGGCGGAGGGGGTGAGCACCCAGGAACGGCCCTCGAAGAGGGTCGCGCAGGCGGCCAGCGGGCCGGAGCGCTCCCGGCCGGCCATCGGGTGCCCGCCGATGTAGCAGTCCGGGTCGGCGATCCGCTTGAGCACGTCCCGCTCCGGCTCGGCCTTCACGCTGGCCACGTCGGTGTAGCTGCGGGCCAGCCCCTGGGCCTGCTCGGCGGCCAGGGTCCGGCCGACCAGGCCGGGCGGCACGGCGAGGACCGCGATGTCCACCGGCTGTGAGGGCCGGCCCACCACCCCCGCGCCCAGCGCGGCGGCGGTGCGGGCCGCGGACTCGTCGGTGTCGAGCAGGTGGACGTGGACCCCGCGGCGGGAGAGCGCCAGCGCCACCGAGGTGCCGATCAGCCCGGTGCCGACCACGGCCGCGGTACGGATCACCGGACGCCGCCGGCCCCGGCGAGGCCGGCCCCCGCGAGGTCGGTACGGAGCGCGGCGGCCCCGCCCAGGTAGACGTGCCGGATCTCGCACTTGGGCCGCTCGCACTCGGCGTGCACCAGGATGCGGACCACTCTGGGCAGCGCGCCCTCGATCGACAGCTCCTGGGCGCACATCAGCGGGACGTCGGTGAGCCCCAACTCTCTTGCCGCCACGGCCGGGAAGACGCTGTGCAGGTCCTGGGTGGCGGTGAAGATCACGCTGATCAGGTCGTCCTGGCCCAGGCCGTTGGCGTCCAGCATCTCCTTGAACAGGGTCTTGACGCTGTCGAGCATCTCGCCACGTTCGTCCTGGTCGAGCTGGATGGCGCCGCGCACGGCTCGTACGGTCATGTCCGTCCTTAGGTGGGAGCGGGTGGGGAGGGGGCTTGCAGGGCTCACTCGTCCAAGAAGTCGGGCTGCTCGGCGACGATCTCGTCCCAGAGCAACTGGAAGCTGAACCAGCCGAGTTGCTCGTTCCCGAAGCCCTCGCCGGCCGCCGTGGCCTGCTCATGGCTGAAGGTCTTGGGGGTGCCGGCCGCGTAGGCGAGCAACTGCACCTGGGCGCAGCTGTCGTAGGTGAAGAACCAGTGCACCGCCTCGTCCAGCGAGCCGCCGACGGTGATCAGGCCGTGGTGGCGGAGCAGGATCGCCCGGTTGTCGCCGAGCTTCTCGGCGATGTCCCGGCCCTGGGCCAGCGAGGTGGAGGGGCCCTCGTAGTCGTCGTACATCACCTGGCGGCCGTAGAACGCGCAGGACTCCTGGTCGATCGGCTCGAGCAGGCGGCCGAGCGCGCCGAGGGCGCGGGAGTGCGCGGTGTGGCCGTGGGCGGCGGCCGCGGCGCCGGGCTGCAGCTCGTGGATCTGGGAGTGGATGACGAAGGCGCTCGGGTTGACCCGGTGCCTGCCGTGCACGACCCGGCCCGAGGCGTCCACGCAGATCAGGTCGGACATCTTGACGTGCTTGAAGGAGACACCGAAGGGGTTGACCCAGAAGCGGTCCTGGTGCTCCGGGTCGCGGACCGAGATGTGGCCCGAAATCCCTTCGCCGAAGCCGTACTTGCCGAACAGTCGGAGCGCCGCGGTGAGGCGCTGCTTGCGGTGGCGGCGGGTCTCCTCCGCGGTGGCGAAGACCGGCTCGCCGGGGATCGGCAGACCGGTGGCGGTGTCCGCCAGGAACTCGGCGCGGGGCTCGTCGACGGTGGTCATGGTGCGCAGTCCTTCCAGGAGTGCAGAAGCGGGAGTCAGACGCCGGCCGGGACGGCCTCGCGGAGGGCGGCGGCTGCGGTCTCGGTGTGGTCGAGGATCGCGGCCACGATGTCCACGGCGCGGTCCACCAGGGAGGGGACGCCGAAGGTGAAGAAGAGTGCCCCGGCGGCGATGTTGCCGAGCCCGTACAGGCGCGGGTCGGGGCGGCCGTTGACGGTCAGCCTGCTGGTCTCGCGGGCCAGGTGCAGGCCGCCGTGCGGGTGGCGGCTGGCCGCGTTGCCGCGCATCAGCGACGTCACCAGCGGGAGCGCCTCGGTGGGGATCTTGCCCTCGGAGGCGTTGACGGCGCTGACCACCCGGTCGGTGTGCAGCTGCCGCCCGTCGGCGGTGACGACCTCGAAGCCGCCGGCCTCGGCCGGCCGGATGTCCTGCAGTCCGGAGTGGATCTCCAGGCGGCCCTGGTCGACCAGGTCGAGCAGCACGCCCGCGCTGCCGGGCGGCATCGGGCAGCACAGGCTCATGATGGTGCGGTAGTGCGAGCGCAGCACCCGCACCTTCTCCTCCTCGCGCAGCCAGGGCCAGACGTCCGGCCCGGTCTCCGGCACCGCGCGCTGCAGGATCCGCAGCCCCAGCTGCGGGGAGTCGACCTCGGCGATCTGGCGGCGCAGCCGCTGGACGGCGTCCTCCTGGTCGACCCGCAGGATCTCGCCCACCACGGCGTCCAGGTCGGCCTCGGCCTCCTGGAACTCGGCGCGCATCACGGCGCTGACGTCCTCGATGGTGAACTCGATCAGCTCGGCCGCCATGGCCTTGAGCCGCTCGGGGGTGAAGTGCCGCAGCTCGAAGTGGACCGGCCGCTGCCGCACGCCCGGCAGCACGCCGCGGCGGGAGAGCAGGCTGATCCGGCCGCGGTGCCCCTGGGCGCGCAGCGAGAGGATGATGTCGACGGCGGTCAGGCCGCTGCCGATGATCGAGACGCTGTCGCTCTCCCCGACGTCGGCGAGCTTGTCGACGACCGGGTACGGGTCGCCGACGAAGCCGGGCGCGCCCTCGAGGCCGTACACGTCCTTGGGGCTGTCGCCGCCGACGCAGAGCACGGCGTAGTCGAAGGCCCGGGCCCGGCCGACGCCGGTGCGCAGCAGCACCCGGTCGGGCATCCGGGTCGCGGAGGTGACCTTCTCGCCGACCAGGTGGACCTGCCAGCCCTGGCGGCGCAGGTCGCCGAGGGCGGCGTAGGCGCTCTGCTCCAGGTACTCGCCGTACACCGTGCGCGGCACGAACCGGGCGCCGGAGTAGTCGTCGACGCCGATCGTGGCGCCGACCACGCGGTCCCTGGTCTCCAGCCAGCGCTCGAAGTGGTGCAGGTCGCCGGCCCGGACCGACATGTCGTCCGGGGTGGCGTTGACCTTGAGCGTCTCGGTGTCGAGCTGGTAGGCCCGGCCGCGCCAGAGGTTGGCCGAGGCGTCGAACACCGTGATGCTGCCGGGTTCGGCCTCGGCCCGGGCCAGTGCGTCGATCAGGCAGACCGCTGACGCGCCGCCGCCGACGACTCCGATGGAGGATCTGCGGGGCATGGCTCAGTTACCTACCTGCTCGGACTCGAAACGGTGGAACCCGCCCTGGACGAAGATCAGCGGGGACCCGGAGCCGCGGACCCCGAGCGCGACCACCTCGCCGATCACCATGATGTGGTCGCCGACCACCAGGTGGTCGCGGGTGCGGCACTCCAGCCAGGCGGGGGCGTCCAGCAGCAGCGTGCCGGTCTTCTCGCCGGTTTCCAGCGAGAGTTGACGGAGTTTCTCCTCGCGCTCCTCGCGGGGGCGGGCGAAACTCCGGGCGGTGCCTTCCTGGGTGGAATCCAGAATGGAAACTCCCCAGACCTTGGATTCCATCAGGTCGGTCAGGAAGACGGATTCCGTGCGCAGGCTGATCGAGACCAGCGGCGGGTCGAGGGACACGGAGGTGAAGGAGTTGGCGGTGATGGCGTCATGGCGACGGGTGGCACCCTGGTCCGAGTAGGTGCTGATCACGCAGACCCCGGTGACGAAATTGCGCATGACGTCGCGCAGGTCGTTCTTCATGCCCAGCCTCTCTGTTCGACGCTTTCGAGCCTAGGGAGAACGCCCGTGCGAGGTTTGCACCCGCGCGCACGGAGTATTGCCGATGCACGCATCCCCGCCGCCGGATATCCCGTCCGCTCTAGGCTGGCCGGAACAACCGGTAATGGGAATAAGGGAGTTGGTCGCGGGAAAGGCGCTATACCTGACGAATTATCGGGCTGGTCGAGGCGCGGAACCTGCTGCCGGCGATCCGAAGGTGGCGCTCGGCCGGTGATCGCGGGGCGCTCAGGCGGCGCCGCGGGCGGGGGTGCGGACCTTGACGGCGGCGAGTTGGGCGTGGGCCGTCTCGACGGTGCGGATGATGTGGGCCGCGAAGGGCAGCAAGGTCCGCCCGGCCTCGGTCAGGACGATCTGCCGGGCGCTGCGGTCGAAGAGCTGGACTCCGAGCGACTCTTCGAGGCGCTGGATCTGTGCGGTGACGCTGGACTGGGCGTAGTGCAGGTTGCGGGCGGCTAAGGTGAAGCTCAGCTGGTCCGCCACGGCGCAGAACGCACGTAACTGCTGAAGGTTCACGGCATGGCTCCTTCCTGTGCGTGTCCAGGGGTGGGCCTAGTCTCGCAAACAATACCATCCGTGCGGTTTGTATGCCCCTGCTCAGCACGGCTGAGGGCCCCCGCTCGGGCATGGCTGAGGCCCCCGGTCCGGTGCGGATCGGGGGCCCTCCGGCAGACGTGCGAGGTCAGTCGGACATCGCGGTGGGGGAGAGGAAGTCCCGGGCGATCTGCGGCAGCAGCTGGTCGATCAGCGCGCCGGCCCGGACGGCGCCGGTCGCGGTGCGCGGGATCGACGCCGTGGCCACGGCGTGCGCGAACACCCCCGGCAGCCGCCGGGCGCAGGCCGCCAGCACGGCCCGGCGGCCGGCCGCCTCGTGGCCGGGGCCGAGCGGCACGTAGGCGACCAGCAGGGTGGGGCCGAGCTCGGGCAGCTCGGTGTGCACCAGGGCCACCTCCTGGGCGGCCGGCAGTTCGAGCAGCTCCAGCTCGAGCGCGAAGTACCCCTCCTCCAGGGCGATCTCGCAACTCTCCTCGAAGTCCTCCCAGGACTCCTCGATCGCGGCGGTCTTGGTGGCGGCGCGGGTCATGCGGACACCTCCTGCTGGACGCGCTGCGGGGTCGCCGGCTGCTGCTGCCGGGCCTGCCGTTCGAGCACGGCGTCCAGGCAGATCATCGGCACGGCGGTCTCGAGCAGCTCGGCGCTGCGGATCGCCCCGGTCGGGCTGTACGGGATGCGGTCCACGGCCACCGCGTGGGCGGGCAGCGAGGGCACCCGGCGGGCGCAGACCGCCTCCAGGGCGGCCTGGGCGTTCGCCTCGCGCTCGGCCGAGACCGCGACGAAGGCCAGCACCAGGCAGTCGCCCAGTACGGGCAGCTCGGCCCGCAGCACGGCGGCGTCGCGCAGGTACGGCAGGCTCAGTAGATCAGCCTCAAGACGAAAGAGCTCGGCATCGATCGCCCCCGTCCGGCGGACGGTCGGCACGCTGCCGCCGCCACCCGTGACGACCAGCCGGCCCTGCTCGTCCAGCCGGCCCAGGTCCTCGGTGAGCAGCATGCGCTGCGGCCCCTCGCCGAGGTCCAGGGTGACGGTGGCCGGCGGCTCGCCGTCCAGGTACTCGTTGAGCAGCTGGTGGCCGCCGAGCGCGATCCGGCCGGTCTGCCCGGCCGGCACCGGCTCCCCGGCCTCGTCCAGCACCGCGAGGGTGCTGCCGAGCAGCATCCGGCCCGAGCGCAGCGGGGCGACGTGCAGCTCGTCGGGGCCCGTCATCGCGTACAGGCCCACCTCCGGGCCGGCCTGCGCCAGGTGCAGCACCGGGCCCAGGCGCTCCCAGGCGGCGTTCACCGCCCAGCGGTTGAGGTGGCGGCCGAGCGTGATGACGCAGTGCAGCTGTGTGGTCTCGCCGATCAGCCGGGCGCTGTCGTGGTTGATCAGCCGCAGCAGGGTGGCCGGGTCGGCCGTCATCGTGGTGGCGCGCTCCTCGGAGATCGTCGCGGCCAGTGCGCAGGACTCCAGGCGCGGGACGAGCACCAGGGTGGCGCCCAGGCCCAGGAAGGTCTGGGTCAGCGCGAGGGCCGTCGGCTCGCTCAGCGGGGCGGCGGCCAGGTGGATGTCGGAGCTGTCGAAGCCGAACTGGTCCACCAGGTCGACCGTGCGCCGGCCGGCGACCGGGCGGCGCCGGACGGCGACCCGGGGGCCGCCCGCGGCGTCCGGCACCACCGTCAGCTCCTCGAAGGGCTGGGGAGCGGGTAGTTCGTGCGGCGGCCGGGTGGTCAGCAGCCGGGCGAACGGGACGGTGGCCCGGGCCGGGTCGGGGACACCGTCGAGCACCACCCGGACGGTGTCCGCGGGCAGCCCGAGGCGCTCGAGCAGCGGGTGCTGCGCGGTGGAGACGAAGGCGAGCTCGGGCAGCAGCGCGGTCGCCACCGAGGCCAGCGCCGGCCGGTCGGCCTCCGGGTCGAGCCCGGTGCAGGGCACCCCCAGGGTGGCGCAGGCGGCCATGGCCACCGCGAGCTCCCAGCGGTTCTCGGTGAGGAAGACGGCCCTGGACGGCCGGTCCCGGGGCAGCAGGGCGGCCAGGCCGGCCGCCACCGCCTCCACGTGCTCGGCGAACCGGGCCCAGCCGAGCCGGGTCGAACCGTCCACCAGGGCGACCCGCTCCGGCCGGACGGCCGCGTGTCTGCGGATGTCATCGAGCTTGATCATGCGGCGTCTCCTCGTTCTGGAGCGGGGCGCCCGGGGGTGGTCAGCCCCGGACGTTGACGGTGAAGCGCTCGGGCGTGACCAGCGCGACGGTGCGCCGGTCGGCGGCCATCACCCGGTCGAACTCGGCCGGGTCCGGGTGGGTGCCGCCCGCCGCCGCGTAGATCTCCCGGATCAGCTGCGGCAGCTGCTCGGCCGGGAAGCCGGGCAACTCGTCGTCCGGGCCGATCAGTTCGACCGGTCCGGCGACGGCGGTCCACTCCCAGCCGGCCCGGAAGACCAGGGTGGCCCGGGGGTCGCGGCGCAGGTTCCTCAGCTTGAGGGTGTTGCCGCGCGAGACGAACGCGACCGCCTGCTCGCCGGTGAGCGGGTGCTTCACGAGACCGGCGTTGACCACCGTGGGTGCCGGGTCGCCGCTCTCCCGCTGGGTCACCAGCACGGCCAACCAGTTGTCCGCCGCGCCGAGTTCGGCAATCTGCCGGAGTCCTTCTTCGATGCTAGCCATGGTGTCGCTCTTCCGTCCGTATCCGTGCTCGCTGTGTCAACTCAACTGAAATCAAAGGGACTTGCTCCTGAAGGAGGCGCGCAGCTCGGCCCGCTTGGGCTTGCCGGTGCCGGTGCGCGGCACCTCGTCCTCGGCCACCGGCACGACGTGGCTCACCGGCACGCCGAACCGCTCCCGCACCAGTGCGGTGATCCGCGCGGCCAGCGCCACCCGGTCGGCGCCCGGGGCGGGGCTGTAGCAGACCACCAGCTCGCCGTCGGCCAGGAAGGCCGCCGTGCAGTGCCGCAGCGCCCCGGGCAGCTCCTCCACGGCGGACTCGATCTCGTGCCCGTGGCAGTGCGCCCCGGCCAGGGAGACGGAGTCGTCCGCGCTGCCCGTCACGGTCAGCGCGCCGTCCGAGACGAAGGCGAGGTCCCCGGTCCGGAACCAGCCGTCGGGGGTGAAGGTCTCGGCATCCGGGGAGGTGCCGAAGTAGCCGGCGAAGACCGGCTGCCCGGACACCTGGAGGTGGCCCAGGGCGCCCTCGGGGACGACGCGGCCGGCCTCGTCCACCACCCGCACCGAGACGCCCGGGTGCGGGCGGCCCACCGGCACGTACCGGTCGGTGTCGGCCAGCCGGCTCAGGTCGGCCCGGTGGTCCACGATGCCCGAGGCCGTCTCGGACATGCCCCAGCCCGGCCGGACGGCGCCGGGCGCCAGACCGTACGGGGCGAGCGCGGCCAGGAACCGCCGGACGGTCCGGGCCTTGACCGCCTGGCCGCCGCTCATCACGTACCGCAGACAGCTCAAGTCCCAGTCGCGGCGGGCACCTTGCTCCAGCAGGTCGCTGACCAGGTCGAAGGATGAGTTGACCGACCAGGTGGTGTCCACCCGGTGCCGGTCCACCACGTCCAGCCAGCGCAGCGGATCGGCCAGCACCCAGTCCTTGCGGGCGTGGATCTGGGTGCAGCCGGCCAGGGTGTCCCGGACGTGGAACATCACCAGGCCGCTCACGTGGTCCAGCGGCATCCAGTTGAAGGTCCGGGAGGCGCCGTCCAGGCCGTTGTCCAGCGCGGTGCCCTGGGAGCGGGTGATCAGGTTGCCGTGGCTGAGCCGGACGGCCTTGGGGGCGCCGCTGCTCCCGGCGGTGAGCACCAGGACGGCCGGGTCGTCCCAGCCGCCGGGGGCCGGCTCGGCGTTCGGGCCGGCCAGCTCGCCGACCGGGCCGAGCCACCGGCCCTCCTCGGGGCGGTCGGTCAGCAGCCAGGGATCGCCCAAGGCCCGCCGCACCCGGTCGAGTTCGCCCGCCGGGGCCGCGGCGGACAGCGGTACGGGCAGCAGCCCGCCCAGCACACAGGCCCAGAACGCGGTCAACAGCTCGTGCGGCTCCGCCAGTTGAAGCACCACCGGGCTGCCCGGCGGCACCTCGCGGGCTCGCAGGCCGCCGAGTGCCCGCAGCGCCTTGATGTACAGCTCGGTGTAGCCGAGCCGCTCCTCGGCGCCGTCCGCCCCGATCAGGACGATGCCCCGGCCGGTGGCGGCCGCCCGGGGGAGCAGCTCGCCGAGGCTGCGGGCGGCCGGGGCGGGCAGCGGTGCGCCGACCAGAGTCGAGGACCGTACCTGGGTGTCGAGCATGGTCACCTCCTGAAGCGTTCGAGCGGAGAGCCGGTTGCACTGCCCAGGGGCGCGAGGCACTGCGCGAAGCCGGAAGGCGATGGGCCGGTGCCTTCCGCACTCGCGCAGTTCCACGCGCCCCTCAGGCGGTGCAACCGGCTGGTCGGCGTGCCGTGATCAGCGCGAGGCGCGCTGCTTGGCGGCGCCGCGCAGGGCGGTGTACAGGGCGGCCAGCATGGTGAAGGCCGAGATCCCGGTGACCACGTACAGCCCGCTGTGGAAGCTGGTCAGCGAGTTGGGCTTGCCGTTCGCGGCCATGGTCGCCGTGACGATGGCGAGCACCACCGCGGCACCGACCTGGTAGCCGGTCTGCAGCACACCCGCGGCCAGCCCCTGCTCCTCGTCCGCGACACCCGAGGTGGCCTGGACGTAGGAGCCGGTGAAGGAGAACGGGAAGGCCACGCCGATCAGCAGCATGGTCGGCAGCATCGCCACCAGGTAGGCCGACTTGACGTCGATCTGCCAGAAGAGGACGTAGGACAGGGTGTAGGCGACGAAGCCCATGAAGATCATCCACTTGGGCCCGAACTTGCCGACCAGGGCGCCCGCGCGGGGCGCGATGGTGGCGATGAGCAGGCCGGCCGGGAGGAAGGCGAGCGCCATCTCCAGGGGCGACCAGCCGCGCAGGTTCTGCAGGTAGAGCGCACCGATGAACTGGAAGCTCATGTAGGTGCCGAGGATCGCGGCGGCGGTCAGCGCCGAGCCGACCAGGCCGCGGTTCTTCAGCAGGCCGAGCCGCAGCAGCGGCTGGGAGACCTTGCTCTCGATGGTGGTGAAGGCGGCGAGCAGCACCGCGGCGACGACGAAGCCGCCGATGGTGCGGGCCGAGCCCCAGCCGGCGGTCGGCGCCTCGACGATGGTGAAGACCAGCAGCAGCATCGCCAGGGTCACGGTGGCGGCGCCGCCGAGGTCGTAGCTGCGCTTGGCGCCGCCCGCGGCCGCGTCCTTGGGGACGAGGCCCAGCGCGCCGAACAGCACGCCGAGCGCGATCGGCACCGGGAGCAGGAAGGTCCAGCGCCAGCCGATCTCGGTGAGCAGGCCGCCGGCGATCAGGCCGCTGGAGAAGCCGGCCGCACCGCAGGCGGTGTACAGGGAGACGGCCTTGTTGCGGGCCGCACCCTCGGGGAAGCTGGTGATGATGATCGCCAGACCGGCCGGCGCGGTGAAGGCCGCGCTGACGCCCATCACGAACCGGGCCGCGACCAGCAGCGTGCCGTCGGTGGCCAGGCCGCCGACCAGCGACGCCAGGGCGAAGACGCCCACCGCGACGAGCAGCACCTTGCGACGGCCGAGCAGGTCGGACATCCGGCCGCCGAGCAGCAGGAACCCGCCGAACCCGAGCACATAGGAGCTGACGACCCACTGGACGGCGGAAGTGGACATACCGAGGTCCGCCTGGATCGGCGGGACTGCGATGCCGACCATCGCGTTGTCCAGCGCGTCGAGGAACATCGCGCCGCAGAGCACGATGAGCATGCCCCACATCCGGCCGCTCCAGCGGGAGTCGGCCTGGGGAGCCGGCGTCTGCCGGGCGTCCTCGGCTACTTTCGGATTGGCTTCGGTGGTTGCCATGAATCTCTTCCTTCGTTTGCCGTACCAGCCGTCTGCCGGCCGTCGTACGGGGGATTAGTCGACGATCCCGACGCTGTAGGGCATGTGCGGTGTGCCGCCCAGCAGGACCGCGCCCGCTGACTGGACGACCACGTCCTGGGCGATGACGTGCTGGCACATGGTGTTGAGGTCACGCAGCCAGCGGTCCATCGGGGAGGGCTTGTAGACGGCGGCGGTCGCCACCAGGTCGAAGAGCCGGGCGACTATCGAGCGGGCCGTCCTGAAGGCGTTGACCCGGGCGAGCACCGACTCCACCTGGAGCTCGGGGGTCGACTCGACCCCGGCCTCGAGCAGCTGCCACTGGCGCTCCAGGCTGCCGTAGACGCCGTAGCGGGCGGCGATCAGGTCCATCTCGGCCTGGGCTATGACGGTCTGGATGCGGTAGTTCTCCGCCCAGGGCTGGTTGGTGTTCTTGTCGACCTTGGTCGCGGCCATCGCGCGGACGTGGTCGATCGCGGCGCGGGCCACGCCCAGCGGGACACCGGCCATGTTGCGCAGGATGGTGTCCGGGGTGGCGGTCGGGCCGGTCACCCGCGGCTCGGCGAAGCTGAAGGTGTGCTCCTCGGGCACGAACATGTCGGTGACCCGGTAGTCCTTGCTGCCGCTGCCGCGCAGGCCGGTGGTGTCCCAGGTCTCCTGGACGTCCAGCTGCTCGACCGGCGCGAAGTAGATCCGCCAGTAACCGGGCTTGCCGGTACGGGGGTTGGCCTCCAGCTCGCCGTCGTTGGTGACCAGGAAGCCGCCGATCACCCAGGTGGCGTGGCTGATGCCGCTGCCGAAGAACCACTGGCCGGAGACCCGGAACCCGCCGGGCACCCGCTCGCCGCGGCCCTGCGGCATGATCGCCCCGGCCGTGACGGCGTCGGGGTCGGTGAAGAGCTCCTTGGCGACGGTCTCGTCCAGGTAGCTGTTGTAGATCGGGGTGTCCATGCCGATCATGGCGACCCAGGCGGCGGAGGCGTCGCCGGTGGCGATCGCCTCGATCACCTCGGTCTGCTGCATGGCGTCCAGCTCGGGGCCGCCCCAGGACTTCTTGACGGCCATCCCGAACACGCCGGTGTCGCGCACCATTTCGAAGACGTCCTGCGGGAGCTGCCCGATCCGCTCGGTCTCCTCGGCCCGCTCGCGGATGAGCGGCGCCACGGTGCGGGCACGGTCCAGGATCTCCGCGGCGCTGGTCGGCCGGGACTGGAATCTGATCGTCGTCGGGTCGGGTTCGAGCATGGTCATGGTTCGTCCTTCAGGTCTGTGGGGAGGCGGGGGTTACGCGTAACGGCCTTGGGCGACGGCCCGGTTGGGGTCCACGGTGTCCTTGAGACGGCGGACCAGGGCCCGGGCGGCGGGGTCGCCGAAGCGGTCGGTCCAGTCGGCGTGGTCGATGTCCAGGCGGTAGGGCATCCAGCCCGCCTCGGCGGCGAGCTCGTACAGCCGGTCGAGAGCGCGGTGGCCGAGGGCGGCCTGCTCCTCGGTGCGCTCGTACTTCATGGTGACGACGCAGTCGATCAGGTCGGCGTTCAGCGCGTTCAGGGTGGCGCCGCAGCGCACCCCGGTCTCCTGGAAGACCTGCTCCAGGAGGGCGTCGGCCCGGGCCAGGTCACGGCCGGTGAAGGGCACCAGGAGGAGGAAGAAGAGGAAGCCGCCCTTCTCGTCCAACTCGGCGGCCGGGCGGCCCATCTTGGTCTCGAAGAGCACGTCCTGGGCGTCCGGGTCGCCCGCGTAGGCGGCCTCGACCAGCTTGGCCACCTGGTGGTTCGGCTGTGCCGGGTCACTCGCGTCGGTGGCGGACACCTGGGTGAACAGGCCACTGGCCTCGGCGGCCGCGGTGACCACCCCGGTCAGGGCGGCCACCGACGCCTCGGTGCCGTCCACGCAGACGTGCACCAGGTACTCGCCCTCGGCGGAGCCGTAGCCCCGGGCGGCCGGCGGGTTGTAGACCTTGACCACACCGCTGGTCAGGCCCTGGGCCACCCAGCGGCGGAGCTCGTCGATCGCCGGGGTCAGCTGCTCGGCGGCGAAGTTGAGCCGGACCACCCGCAGCGCCTCCGGGCGGGGCAGCAGCCGCACGGCGGCGGCGGTGACCACGCCGAAGTCGGACTGGGTGAAGAACTGCACCAGCGAGGGGCCGAGACCGTGCGGGTAGACCGGGGTGGTCCGGCCGGCCTCGGGCCACCAACCCACGTGCACCAGCTCGCCGTTCGGCAGTGCCACCTCCAGTCCGAGCAGGTCCTCGACCCGCTGGTGGCGCAGCCCGACGCCGCGGTCCAGGGCGTTGCCCAGCACGCTGGTGTGGGCGGAGGAGACGGTGCAGTTGAGCATCCGCCCGGTGCCCGCCAGCAGCTTCGCGAGCCGGGCCTGGGTCACCCCGGGCTCGACCAGCGCCCAGCCGCCGGCGAGGTCCAGGTCGCGCACCCGGTCGAGCCCGTGCAGATCGAGCACCACCGCGCCGTCCCGGGCGGGCTCCTTGGAGCCGAGGCCCCAGTTGCCGCCGGTGCTGAAGGCGTGCAGCGAACCGGCCCGCGCCGAGCTGCCGAAGATCTTCACGATCCGCCGCACCTGCTCGGCGGTCCGCGGCCGGAGCACCCCGTCGATCCCGCGCGAGCGGTAGAGGCTGACGTTCGGGCCCAGGGTGGTGGCCTTGTCGGTCTCCTCGCCGAGCACATCGGCCGCGGCGGCCAGAGCCTCCTCGGCGGTCATTGCTGCGCTGGTCACTTCTGCGCCGGGCGCGGTCATGAAAGCACCTCAAAGTTCCATCGCTGCCCGGCCGACGGGGAGGTCGGCAGGCGGGGCTGAGGGCACAGGTGCCCATCGACGCCCACCACGGTAGGGACGGAACGGCTCCGGTTCTCGCGCAACAGCGCACGCGGTGTGCGCAGTTCGCGCACACCTGCGGCCGGCGTGATCCGGAGGACAGGCCCCAGGGCCTGTCCGGCCGGTCTTGCCGGGCGCGCGACACCGGGAATCCCGCCTGGACGCACGCCCGAATCACCCAAGTACGACCCAGTACGAGGGTGACTCGGGCGCACGCCCAGCCGGGCCCCCGACGTCGCGCGCTGATCCGACAAGATCGGCCGGACAGGCCCTAGACCGGGACGGCCGGGCGGGTGGTGTCGAGGGTCAGCGCGGGCCCGGCGGCGAGGGCGCCGAGCACCTGCGGGAGGTCGAAGGGGTCGACGTCGCCGCTCACCGTGATCACCGAGTGGCCGGGGGCGAGCCCGTGGCAGCGGGCGGTGACGGCCTCGGCCAGGCCGGGGTGGCGCGGGGTGAGTGCGACGATCGCCAACCTGCCGTCTCCGTAGAGGGAGTTGACCGCCCGGACGTCGGGGAAGTCGGCCCGCAGCCGGTCGAGCAGCCGGACGCAGGCGGCCGGCCCGGTCAGGTGTTCGCCGGTGCGGCGCAGTGAGTCGAAGATGGGGCTCGCGCGGTGGGAGATCCGGTCGATGCGCACCACGGGGGCGTGTGTCGCACCCTGCGCGCGGGCTTCGAGCACCCCCTCGAGCAGGGCCTCGCAGCCCCAGGGCACCTCGAAGCCGGTCAGCGGGCCGGTGGTGACGGGGCAGGGCGCCCCGCGCAGCGCGGCGGCCCGGGTGTACGCGCAGCCGCTGCGGACGGTGGCGGCGGCCACCGTGAGCATGGGCTCGGTGCCCAGGGCCAGGGCCACCGGCAGGTCGGCCTGCCGGGGGTGGTGGGCCAGCGGGTCGCCGGCCGTGAGCCGCAGGGCCAGCCGGTTGCGGGATCTCGGCTCGAACCGGCGCAGCCGCAGGTCGGGGGTGCGGTGGCCGGGCAGCGCGGCGAGCACCGGGGCGCGGTCCGAGGCCTGCTGCTCGTCGCCGCCCAGCTCGAAGAGCGGCAGCACGGCGGCCAGGTCCACCTCGGTGCCGGTCAGTACGTACTCGTCCCAGGCCGGATCGGCGCGGTGCGTGACCGGCCCCACCGGGCTGTGCCAGCGGCGGCCGAACTCCTCGATCTGGGCCCGCAGCGGGGTGGTCGGCGGCAGGCCGAGGGCGATCGCGTGGTTGGTCCAGGAGCCGAGCAGCCCCAGGGTGAGCTGGGCCTCGGGGAGGCCGTGCAGGTTGTCGAGGTAGAGCCCGGGGGCGTGGTCACCCAGCTCGGCGGCGGCCCGCAAGGCCTCGGCGGGGCCCTGCGCGGGGTCCAGCTCCTCGGTGAGATGGCGGAGTTGACGGTCCAGATCGAGGGCGTCGAGGTAGGAACGGAGGTCGTCGTACGGCACGGGTGGGGCGCCTTTCTCACGAGCGGTCGTCCATGCCCGATCACACCACAGGCCAGCGGGGTTGCCCGGCATTGCCCGGCGCCCGGCATTGCTCAGCAGGTGGTGACATCCGCCCGGCACCGCGTGGTGGTTGGGACGCCGGTGGCCCGGCCCCACCCCTGGCGGGGAGGACCGGGCCACCGGGTGCCGTTCGCGGGGCTCAGCCGGTGTAGTACCCGGTGATGTCGGCGACCAGGTTGACCGTGCCGAACTTGTTGTACAGCGCGACCTTGCCGTCGGCGCCGACCGGGACCACGACCAGGTTCGGGATGACCTGCCCCGGGCCGAAGTTGAGGTTGGAGACGGTCGGCAGCGGGGTGCCGTTCGGGTAGACGGCCACGAAGCCGCCCGCGCTCGCCCCGACGGCGGTGACGTTGAGCACGACCGCCTTGACGCCGGTGGCCGGCAGCCCGGCCCGGCCGGCGACCTGCAGCGAGATGCTGGAGTCCGGGCCGACCGGGGCCTGGGTGGCGCCGATGCCCTTGCGGGTGTCCAGCAGGCGGGTCGGGCCCGCGCTGGTGAACTTCGAGGCGCCGTCCGGCGTGTAGTAGCCGGTGATGTCGGCGATCAGGTCGACGTTGCCGAACTTGTTGTACAGGTCGACCTTGCCGTTGACGATCGGCACGATCACCAGGTTCGGGATGGTCTGCCCGGCGCTGAAGTTGAGGTTCGAGACGGTCGGCATCGAGGTGCCGTTCGGGTACACCGTCACGAAGCCGCCGACGGTGCCGCGGGTCGCCGTCACGTTGAGCACCACACCGGTGGCGTTGGCGGGCACGCCCGCCCGGCCGGCCACCTGGAGGGTGATCTTGCTGTCCTGGCCCACCGGGGCCTGGTCCGCCCCGATGCCCGTGCGGGTGTCGAGCAGGCGGGTCGGCGTGGTGGTGCTGAACTTCGAGGTGCTGCCCGGCGAGTAGTAGCCCGTGATGTCGGCGACCAGGTCGACGTAGCCGCCCTGGTTGAAGAAGTTGACCTTGCCGTTCACGACCGGGACGACCACCAGGTTGGGGATGATCTGCCCGGCGGTGAAGTTGAGGTTCGAAGTCACCGGCCGGGGCTGCCCGTTCGGGTAGACCGTCACGAAGCCGCCGGTGGTGGGCTGCACGGCCGTCACGTTGAGGATCACCGAGGTGGCGTCGGACGGGATGCCGGTGCTGCCGCCGGTCACCTGGAGGGTCACGGTGCCGCCGGGGCCGACCTTGGCGGCCGGGACGCCGGTGCCCTTGCGGGTGTCCATCACCCGGGTCGGGCCGAACGGGGTGTAGCCGCTGGGCGCGTACACCACGTCCACGTCGGTCGACTTCAGGAACGCCAGGCGGTGGTTGAAGCGGATCGGGAAGTACGTGTCGTTGCCGACCACCAGGGTGCGGTCGTTCTGCCCGCTGCCGTCGATGTTCTGGGCGTAGAAGAAGTCGCCCGGCACCTGGGTGTCGCTGCCCGAGACGTACCGCTGCCCGGCGGCGATGGTCGCGTCGTACGGGGTCGGCGCCATGCTCGAGCTGAAGATGTTCGGGTACGCCGCGTAGGCCGTCTGCTCGGGGTAGGTGCGGCCGTAGACCGGGATGGAGGCCAGCCCTGCCTTCGGGGTCAGGATCGGCGTCGCGGTGCCCTTGTCGGCCTTGGCGGTCGAGCCGCCCGGGTTGTAGAACCACGCCTTGACGCCGCCGTACCAGATCGCCGTCCAGTCGCCCTGGAGGTCGGCCACCACGAAGGAGGTGCCGGCGACGGCCTTGTCCTTCCAGTCGGCGGCCTGGGTGGTGCCGCCGTTGATCAGCGGGGCGTTCGGGTCCGGCTGGGTGCGCAGGTAGACGAAGTTCTGCGGGCGGTCCTGGCTGTTGTCGACCGGGGGCTGGTTGGTCGAGTCGAAGGCGGGCGAGATGGTGACCTTGGCGCCGACCATCGGCTGACCGCCCAGGTTGGCCTTGGCCGCCGGGTTGATCAGGTCCATGTAGTGGTTCCAGTCCCAGAACGTGCCCGGGTCCCAGTGCATGCCGTTGATGTAGGACTGGAGCGGGCCCGGCACGTCGTCGTGACCGATGATGTGCTGACGGTCCAGCGGCACGTTGTACTTGGCGGCCAGGTACTTCACCAGCGTCGCGGAGGACTGGTACAGCTGCTCCGAGTACCAGGTCGCGTTGTCGCCGGGGAAGGCGTAACCCTCGTGCTCGATGCCGATGCTGTGCATGTTGATCGTCTTGTTGCCCGCGTGCCACGCGATGTTCTGGTCGTTCACCAGCTGGGTGACGTGGCCGTCGCCGGAGCGGACGATGTAGTGCGCGCTCGCCTGGGTGGCCGGGTTCTGGAAGGTCTGGATGGACCCGTCGAAGCCGCCCTCGGTGTCGTGGATGACGATGTACTGGATCTTGTCACCGTCGGCCGGACGGTTCGCCTGGGTGTAGTTCCCGTACGAGGTCTTGTCGTTCGGGTTGGTCAGCGCGTAGGCGGCGGGCTTGAAGTCGCAGTTGAGCGAGGCCGGGCACTCGACGGTGCCCTGGGCGGCGCCGTTCGCGGTCAGCGCCCGCGGGGCGAGGGCCGTCCGGGGGGCGGCGACGGTGGGGTTGGCCGCCAGCTGGACGGCCTGGCCGTCGGTGGTGACCAAGGACGCGCCGGTGCGCAGGGTGGTGAACACCCGGTCGGCGAAGGCGGTGCCGCCGTCGGCGTCGGTGGACTGGCTGAAGCGGGCGACCGCCTGGTACCAGGCGGCCGGGTCGGCGGACAGGCTCTTGCCGAGCTGCTTCTGGTACTGCACCAGCAGGGCGGCGCCACCGCGGATGCTCTGCGCCGAGTCGGTCTTCAGCTCGTCGGCGGGGCGGGAGAGCAGCTTGGCGGCGGCGTCGAGGGTGTGCAGCGCGGGGCTGTCCACGACCTTCGGCGCGGGGGCCTTGGCGGCGCCCGCCGGGGCGTCGTCACCACGGCCGTCCACCTCGGCGCCCGGGCCGCTCGCCAGCGCCTTGGTCACGGCGGCCGCGTCGACCTGGGTCAGGCCCATCACGTTGTAGTTGCCGGTGGTGCTCGGCGCACCCTGGTGCGACTCCCAGCGGGACTGCTGGTACGAGAGCGCCAGCAGCACGCTCTCCGGCACCTGGAACTCGGCCGCGGCGGCGGTGAACTGCTTCTGCAGCGCGTCCGTGCCGGTGGTCGTCACGGCCCCGGCGGCGACGGCGTTGGAGGTGGTCGCGACGGTGGCGGAGGCGGCGAGGGCGACCGTGAGGGCCAGCGGAAGGCGCAGCTTCTGGCTCCGACGGCGGGCTCCCCGGTGCGAGCCGCGCCCGGGGGCGGCTCCAAGCATGTCAGTCATACGGAGTCTGCAGACCCTTCCCCTGTGGTACCGGCGCACCGGCCGATCGTGTGCTCAGCAGTCTTCCGGGGGCACTCGGCCGCGCTGGTGGCCCGCCGCGGTCCGGTGCGCCGTACGCAGGGAAGACTCCGGCGACGCTAACACTTTCGAACGGCCTTGCCACCGGCCGGGGGGCCGCCCGATGTCACGGCTCTGTCACAAAACGCGGGTGTGCGTAACGGGTGCGCCGATGTGGCGATCAGGTGCCCTGACCTGCGGCTCAGGGCCATATTCTGATGAACGGTCAGCGACGGTGCTTGCCGCCGTTGGCCACGGCCGGGGTGCTGTACGGGATGCGCAGCTTGCGGGCCAGCGGGGCGACGGCCGCCCCGGCGCCGAGCGGGCGGGCCAGCAGGAAGAGCGAGGCCAGCACGGTCAGCGAGCCCAGGCCCAGGCCGATCAGGTTGCCGATCAGCCCGCCGCCCAGCGCGCTCGCGGTGCTGTCGGCCAGCCAGTGCCCGGCGAACGCACCGGGCAGGCAGGCCAGCACGAGCATCACGTGCAGCGTGACCACCCGCACCCCGTCCAGCCCGCTGCGGACCGGGCCGCGCCGCAGGTTGAGCGTCATGGTGGCCTCGCTGCGGGCGGCCACCTGGCGCAGGTTCAGCATCATCGTCGCGTCGGGGGCCGGCTGCTCGGGCTGCTGCTGCACCGGCTGCTGCACCGGCTGGGGGGCCGGCGCCTGGCGCAGACGGCGGCCGAGCGCCCAGCCGGTCAGCACGATGCTGACCACGCACGCGATGCTCTGCGCCCCGGCCATCCCGATGATGATCCAGCGCGGCGAGAGCACCCAGTACGCGACGCAGGACAGCCCGGCGTTGGTGCCGGTGGTGGCGACGGTCAGCCAGAACGGGGTCCTGGCGTCACCCATCGCGTAGAAGCCGCGGGCCAGCGCGTACTGCGCGCAGAAGGCCGGCAGGCCGATCACGAAGGCGATCAGGGCCTGGGAGATGACCTCGACCCCGACCGGGGTCATCCGGCCGTGCAGGTAGGCGACGGAGCAGATCGGGCCGGCCAGGGCGACCATGATGACGCTGGCCGGAATGATCATTCCGGCGGAGGTGCGCAGCATGTCGGCGAGGTCGGCGCCGATGGCCGGCAGGTTCTTCGCGGTGGCCGCCCGGGTCATCTGCGGCAGCAGCGCGGTGACCAGCGAGATGGTGATGACACCCTGCGGGACGACGAAGAGCTGGTAGGCGTAGTTGTAGGCGGCGTTGCCCGCGTAGTCGATGCCGAAAGGCTTGCCGAGGTTCTCGGCCCGGGTGGTCAGCTGGGTGATCACGGCGAAGGAGAGCTGGGTGACCAGGACCAGCAGCAGGGCCCAGCCCGCCGACCGCAGTGGCTTGGCCAGCCCCGTGCCCCGCCAGTCGAAGCGCGGCCGGTAGCGGAACTTGGCCGCCCGCAGTGAGGGCAGCAGACCCAGTGCCTGGATCACGATGCCCAGCGTGCTGCCCAGGCCGAGCAGCATCGTCTGGCCCGAGGTCATCTGTTCGGCCTTCTCCGCGTGGTTGCTGATCGCGATGTAGAGGCCGAAGACGGCGATCGCCACCACGTTGTTCAGCACCGGCGTCCACATCATCGCGCCGAACTTGTCGCGGGCGTTGAGGACCTGGCCGAGCAGGGTGAACACGCCGTAGAAGAAGATCTGCGGCAGGCAGTAGCGGGCGAACGCGATGGTGAGGTCTCGCTGGGCACCGCTGTAGTCGGAGTACACGTCGACGATCTGCGGTGCGAACAGCCAGGCGCCGACGGTGAGCACCACCAGCACGACGCCGCAGAGAGTCAGCAGCCGGTCCGTGTAGGCGGCGCCGCCGTCCTTGTGGGTCTGCGCGGCGTGCACCAGCTCGGGGACGAACACCGAGGCGAGCGCGCCGCCGATGAGCATCATGTAGACGATGTTGGGCAGCGAGTTGCCGACGTTGAACGCGCTGCCCACCGGGCCGGTGGTGAGCGCGGCGACGATCATCGCGCTACGCACGAACCCGAGTGCGCGCGAGGCCAGCGAACCCAGCGCCATGATCAGCCCGTTGCGCCCGGTCGAGGCCGGGGCGGGCTCGGCCTCGGCGGGCTGAGGCTGCTGGACCGCAGGCTGCGGCGCGCGCGGCCCGGGCACCGCGGCCGGCGCGTGGCCCGGCTGCGGCGGGACGCCGGGCAGGTCGGGGATCTGCCGCAGGGGCATGGTGGGCGGGTCGCCGTACGAGCCGTGGGGCTCGCCCGTCGTGTTCATGGTCATCGGACCCCCGTCACTCGGTGCCTGGGTGGTGGCGCTGCGGGCCCTCCACTCCGGGGTGAGCGCGGGTGCACCCAGCCGGAGAAGTCTGCCTCACCTCGGCACTCGTTGGGGAGCGCTGTGCCGTGTGCCGGAGATCTCGGCGGCCCGGCCGGGGCCGCGACGGACCGTCTGGAGTCGGCACCGATCGGCCGAGGATGGGGCTAATGCCCGGATTTAGAACGTTTTTATTTCGTATCTGTACGTACCGTTCGGCTCGCCCCGCCGGGGTTCCCACTCGATCGAGGGTCGCGCCGCGCCGGTGTGACCTTTCTCACCGACCGTCAGAATCCGAGTCCTCGTCCCCGTCCGGCCGGTCGTCCTCGGCGGCCAGCACGCGCTGCACCCGTGGTCTGGTCCGCCAGTCGACCCGTCGGGCGTCCCGGGCCAGGGCGCCGGGCCGCCAGATCTCGGTCGCGACCGTGACGGCGCCGACGACCAGGCCCGCCGTGAGCCAGCCGGCCAGCACGTCGCTCGGCCAGTGCACCCCGAGGGCGATCCTGGTCCAGCCGACGGCCAGGACGGCCAGGCCGGCGGCCACGCAGGCCGCCACCCGGCCGGCCCGGTTGGCCTGCGGCCAGACCAGCAGCACCAGCGCCGCGCAGGTCACGGCCGAGGCGAGCGCGTGGCCGGAGGGGAAGGAGGCGTCCGGCGCCGTCGAGACCGGGTCGATGAAGAACGGGCGCGAGCGCCCGACCAGGGCCTTGCCCGCCGTGCCCACCAGCCAGGCGAGGAGCAGCTGGGCGACGGCCCAGCCGGCCAGCGTCCGGGCCCCGATCGCCCAGAGCCAGGTGGCCGCCAGCCCGAGCAGCACCCGCATGGTGAGCGGGCCGCCGATGTCGGTCAGGGTCTGCATCGAGGCCGTCCAGGCGGTGTGGCCGCGGGCGAACCGGTGCAGCGCGTCCACCCAGCTGCGGTCGAGCCCGGCCAGCGGGCCCCATCTGGTCTCCACCAGGCCGAGCAGCAGGCCGAGCAGGGCGGCGCAGGCGAGGGCCACGGCGGCGTACCGGACGGTGCTGCGGCGCACGGTCAACGCCGACTCGGCGCCCGGTGCGGGGCCGGGGTCGGTGCGGGGGCCGTTGGTGGACAGGTGCATGGCTGACACCTTCCCAGGGGGAGTGCGGGAACCAGTGCCGGAGGCATATCGATTTGGCGGCTTTTGTGCGGAGGGCGTGCGGACGGGTGGTGTCGCTCCCATGTCCTTTGCGTACGCAGGTGGTGACACTCCAGGTCATCGGCCGGTCACCTAGGGTCGTTAAGCGGGGGATAAGTGCCGCAGGATACTGCATCGGTCGACGAATCCGGCCCAGTTGGGAATGTTGTCCGTTTTCTATGCGTTGATTCGTTACGTGTGAGCCTCCGGGAGGCCCGCACAAGTCATGCCCCGGCTGGCCGAGGCCGGCCCCGGCCGAGCTGCGGCCCGGTGCGAGGGGGCGACAACCAGCCGGCGGGCAGGGGCGGAAGTTCAGCCGACCGGCACCAGCTGTAAGGGAGCAAGCATGGCCACTCGTGCCGTCGTTCGCGACAGGGCCGACCGGACTCGCTCGGCCCGCCCGACCAACTACGAGGCCGACCGCGACCTCGTCGGCATGTACCTCGACGAGATCGCCAGGACACCCCTGCTCGACGCCGCCGAGGAGGTCGAACTTTCGCTGCGTATCGAGGCCGGTGTCTACGCCCAGCACCTGCTGGACGAGGGCCCCCTGCCCGAGGGGGCGCAGCGTGAGGAGCTGGAGGCGATAGCCGAGGACGCCGAGCGCGCCAAGGACGTCTTCATCCGCTCCAATCTCCGGCTGGTGGTTGCGGTCGCCCGGCGGTACCCGCGCAGCGGGCTGCCCCTGCTCGACCTCATCCAGGAGGGCAACGCCGGCCTGGTGCGCGCGGTCGAGAAGTTCGACTACGCGAAGGGCTTCAAGTTCTCCACCTACGCGACATGGTGGATCAGGCAGGCGATCACCCGCTCGATCGCCGACCAGTCGCGCACCATCCGGCTGCCCGTCCACCTGGTGGAGGAGCTGGGCCGGATCCGCCGGGTGCAGCGGGAGAAGGCCAAGGAGCTGGGGCGGGAGCCGGATCCGGCCGAGGTGGCGGCCGAGCTCGACACCACCGAGCAGCGGGTCAAGGACGTGCTGGACTGGGCGCGTGACCCGGTCAGCCTGAACATGTCGGTGGACGACGAGGGCGAGACCCAGTTCGGTGACCTGGTGGAGGACACCGGAGCGACCTCCCCGGAGGACGCCGTGCTGGTGATGCTGCGCCGTGAGGAGCTGGACGACCTGATCGGCCGCCTGGACGACCGGACGGCCTCGATCATCCGCTCCCGCTACGGGATGGAGGACGGCCGCGAGCGGACGCTCACCGAGGTCGGCAAGCAGCACGGGCTGACTCGGGAGCGGATCCGGCAGATCGAGAAGCACGCCCTGGCGGAGCTGAAGAAGATCGCGGACCACTCGGGCTTCGAGGCGGCCTGACCGGTGCGCGGGGCGAGCGGGAGTGGTGGGAGCCCTGGCGGTTGGCCGGGGCTCCTCGCCGTTTCCCGGCGGCGGGAGAGGGCCGCCTACCCTGGGAGGGTCGGAGCAGGACGGACGTGGGAGCGGGACGGATGAACGAGCGGGACGAACCGGCGCAGCAGGCCGACCAGGGCGAGCAGGCCCGGAAGAAGGCCGCGCTGGTCTTCGGCGACCCGCTGGACCGGCAGAGCGGTGACGACACCGACCGGGGCTGGGGCGAGGGCCAGGGCACGGCCGCCGGCGGCCGGGGGCTGGACTGGTACCTGAGCCAGCGGCCGCCGCACCACGGGGAGTGAGGCGGCCGGGACGGGGACGGCGGACAGAAGCGGGAACGGGGGCAGGGACGGCGGGCGGGGGGCGGGAGCCGGGCTCTCAGCCCTGCCGGACCAGCGCGTCGCGGATCTCGGTGAGCAGCACGACCTCCTGGGCCTCCGCCTCGGCGGCGACCTCCTCGACGGTCTTGCGGTTGGCCATGTAGTGCTTCATGGGGACGATCAGGGCGAAGTAGACGACGGCGGCGGTGATCAGGAACTGCAGGGCCGCGCTCAGCACCGAGCCCCACAGGATGTAGACGCCGGAAGTGACGTGGCCGGTCTCGTCCATGGCGCAGGGGCCCTTGAGGCAGGACGAGTACGAGGCCAGGTCCTCGCTTCCGAAGAGGCCGACGATGGGGTCGATGACGCCCTTCACGAAGGCGTTGACGATGTTGGTGAAGGCCGCGCCGATGACGACGGCGACGGCGAGGTCGATGACATTGCCGCGGAGCAGGAATTCCTTGAAGCCCTTCATGCCGCGCTGAACGACGAACCACGGGAGTGGTCACGGGTGAATCCGACGGCGTCTGGTTGACGCCTCGGACTGGCCGCTCCCCGCCCCCGGCAGCAGGGCGGCGCCAGGGGCGAACCCGGCCTCCGGGGCTGTGGGCGCGGGGGTGACGGCAGCCGTGGCGGCCGCCGGGGAGGCCCGCAGCGGTGGCAGCGGGCCGTGCCGCAGGGGCCCGGCGGTCAGCGAGGTGGAGGCGGCCAGCAGCCCGGCCACCACCACGCCCGGTCGGTGCCGGACGGCCTGCTGCAGTCGGTGCCGCCCGCCCGCACCGCGCCGGATCGGCGCGAAGTCGGGCACCGCCCGCCGGGGTGGGACGGCCGGCTCCGGATCGGGGGCCACCGCCCGGGCCCGCTGCTGCGGGGGACGCTCTCCGAACTGCGTAGTGCTGGTCATGGCTGGGGCACCGCCTCCGGTCGGCCGGCACGGGCCCGGCCGGGCCCGCGGGACCAGGGTGCGCCGAAGGCCCCCGGTCCGGCAGAAATACCCCCAGCCTGTGGATAACCCCGGGGCTGTGGACAACGCATGTCACCCGCAGGGGTGAAACAGCACGCAACAGGGCCCGGCACCGAGAAGGTGCCGGGCCCTGTGAAGCCTGTGCTCAGCTCGCGGAGCTGGTGCCCGTGCTGCTCGAGGAGGCCGCCGGAGCGGGGGCCGGGGCGGCGGGCGCCGAAGCGGCCGAGGAGGAGCCGGAGGAGCCGGACGAGCCCGAGGAGGCGCTCACCGAGCTGGTCGAGGAGGACCGGCTGTCGGTGCGGTAGAAGCCCGAGCCCTTGAAGACCACGCCCACGGCCGAGAAGACCTTGCGGAGCTTCCCCTGGCAGTCCGGGCAGGTGGTCAGCGCGTCGTCGGTGAACTTCTGCACCGCCTCCAGGCCGTTGCCACACTCGGTGCACTGGTACTGGTACGTGGGCACTTGTCTTCCTCCTGCACTTCCCCCTGGCACTCTCGCCTGATGAGTGCTAACGACGGTCAATGATGCGGCATTCCGCCACCCGGAGTCCAGCGCCCCAGGTGTGAGATACCCCCGCCCGGCGCCGGGCCGAGCGATTCACCCCTTGGCGGCACCCACCAGCTGGGCGCCCTGGGCGGCCCCGCCCCGGGCCACCGTGCGGCCGGCCTTGGCGGGCGGCGTCAGCAGGTGCCGCAGCGAGATCAGCGCGGCCAGGCCGAGCCCGGCCCCGGCGATCGGGACCAGGAAGCCGGCCCAGGCGCCGTGCCCGTCGATCAGCTGCCCGGCGACGGTGGAGCCGGCCGCCAGGCCGAGGCCGATCGCACCGGTCAGCCAGGTGAACGCCTCGGTCTTGGCGCCGTCGGCGACCAGCGACTCGACCAGCGTGTAGCCGGTGATCAGGGTGGGCGCGATGGCCAGGCCGCAGACCAGGCCGGCCACGGCCAGCGCGGTCAGGTCGGGCATCGCCCACAGGGTCGAGCAGCCGAGCACCAGGAGCGCGTAGCTGCCGAGCATCCGCTGCCGGGCCGAGCGCCGCCAGGCGACCATTCCGTACAGCACGCCGGCCAGCATGGAGCCGCCCGCGAAGATGCCGTAGACGGTGCCGCTCACGCCCGGCTGGCCGACCGCCTCCGCGAAGGCGGTGACGGAGACCTGCATGGCGCCGAAGACGGTGCCGACCCCGAGGAAGGAGCCCGCGAGCAGGCGCACGCCCGGGGAGGAGAGCGCCGAGACGCGCTCGGCGCCGGCCGTCCGAGGGTGCTGGGCGGGGGCGGTGCGGCGCTGGGCCGCGAAGGCCAGGCCGCCGAGCACGGTCAGCGCGGCCTCGCCGATCAGGCCGGCGGCCGGGGTGACGGTGGTGGCGATCGCGGTGGCGAGCACCGGGCCGACGACGAAGGTGAACTCGTCGGTGACGGACTCGAAGGCGAAGGCGGTGTTCAGCTTCTGCGGGGAATCACTCGACAGCTTGGCCACCCAGCGGGCCCGCACCATCGCGCCGATCTGCGGCACGCTCGCCCCGGCGGGGGCGGCGGCCAGGAAGAGCGTCCAGACCGGGGCGTGCCCGAGCGCCAGCGCGATCAGCGCGCCGACCGACAGGGCGTGCACGGCGACGCTCGGCAGCAGTACGGCGGCCTGGCCGTACCGGTCGGCCAGCCGGCCGGTCTGCGGGCCGACGAAGGCCTGGGCGACGGCGGAGACCGCGGCGACCGCACCGGCGGTGCCGTAGGAGCCGTGGGTGTCGAAGACCAGCAGCACGATGCCCAGGCTCAGCATGGCGTAGGGCAGGCGGGCGGCGAAGGCGGGGACCAGGAACGTCCAGGCGCCGGGGGTGCGGAGCAGGGCACCGTAGCCGACACGGGTGGGGGCGGGGGTTTCGACCGGGGCGGGGGCCGTCACGGTCGGTCCTTCCTGCTGCCTGGTAGCGCGGACGGGGTGTGGGTGGCCCCGACGGCGCCGAGAGTCGTCCTCTCGCGCGTCGACCGGGGTGATACCGGGTCCGGAACGGGACCTCAGCCGCCGAGCGGTCGCGCCAACTCTGCATCAGACAGATGTAGCGGGTGTTCAGGTAGGTACAGAAGCTTGTATCACCATGCTAGCGCGGAACACCCAATCCCGCCTAGGAACGCAAGGTGAACGTCGCGCGACGCACATGAACCGAATCAGCTACCCGCGTAGCTGGCGGAGAACCAACGGTGACCACCCGCAGAACCCACGACCACCCGCAGGGCCCTACGACCGCCCGTGCAGCCAGCCCGCCAGCTTGCCGCCCTTGTCCACGGCGCGCAGCCGCCGCTCGGCCGCCTCGCTGACCTCCTCGGTGGTGACCACGAGCAGCTCGTCGCCGGCCCGCAGCACGGTGGCCTTGTCCGGTACGAAGCTGCTGCCGTCGCGCACCACCAGGGTCACGGCGGCCCCGGCGGGCAGCCGCAGCTCGCTGATCTCCACGCCGGCCATCTTCGAGCCGGCCGCGAGCGAGACCGAGAGCAGCTGGCCGTGCAGCCGCTCGAGCGGGGCGGACTCGATGCCGAGGTCCTGCCCGATCGAGCCCTCGCCGATCCGCAGCCACCTGGCCACCAGCGGCAGGGTCGGGCCCTGCAGCAGGGTGAAGACCACGACCAGGATGAAGACGATGTTGAAGACCTCCTGGGCCTGCGGCACGTCCGCCACCAGCGGGATGGTGGCCAGCACGATGGGCACCGCGCCGCGCAGCCCGGCCCAGCTGAGCAGGCCCTGCTCGCCCCAGGGCAGCCGGAACGGGGTCATGGTGACCAGCACCGAGGCGGGCCGGGCGACGAAGACCAGCACGGCGCCGATGACCAGGCCGGGCACGATGGCCGAGCCCATGGTGTCGGGGTTGCAGAGCAGGCCGAGCACCACGAACATGCCGATCTGCCCGATCCAGGCCAGCCCGTCGGCGAAGCCCCGGACGGCCGGGCCGTGCGGCAGCTTGGCGTTGCCGAGGATCACCGAGGCGATGTAGACGGCGAGGAAGCCGGAGCCGTGCAGCAGCGCGCCGCCCGCGTAGGCGAGGACGGCGAGCGCCATCACGGCGATCGGGTAGAGGCCCGAGGAGGGCAGTGCGACCCGCTTCACCGCGTAGGCGCCCAGGCGGCCCACCACGTAGCCCACGGCCAGGCCGACGGCCAGCTCGGCGAAGATCGTGCCGACCAGCACGTACCAGGAGTCCAGCGGCCCGGTGGTGGCGAAGGCGACCACCAGGATCACCACGGGGGCGTCGTTGAAGCCGGACTCGGCCTCCAGGAGCCCGGTCAGCCGGGGCGGCAGCGGCACGGTGCGCAGCACCGAGAAGACGGCGGCGGCGTCGGTGGAGGAGACGATCGCGCCGAGCAGCAGCGAAGTCCGCCAGTCGAAGCCGGCCAGCCAGTGCGCCCCGGCGGCGGTGACGAAGACGCTGACCGCGACCCCGAAGGTGGCCAGCACGCTCGCCGCCGGGATCACCGGCCGTATCGCCTTGAAGCTGGTCTTGAGCCCGCCCTCGGCCAGGATCACGACCAGGGCGGCGTACCCGAGCACCTGGGTGAGCGAGGCGTTGTCGAAGGTGATGCCCAGGCCGTTCTGGCCGAGCGCGACGCCGATCCCCAGGTAGATGAGGAGACTGGGCAGCCCTGATCGGGTCGCGAAGCGCACGGCGACCACCGCGACCAGCATGATCACGGAGAACTCGAGCAGGAAGCGGTTCAGGTGGTCGACAGTCACGCAGTGGCACCTCGTCGTCATGAAGGGCGGCGGGCAAGTGGGGCGACAAGTGTCGTTACCCAGTCTAACATTTTACCTGTTCTTTTATCACCGGCTTATGCGCCGGAGCCTCCCCCGTGCATGCCCGCCACCCGAGTCGCCCTAATGTGGTGACCTGTCACGGCCGTCGACCCAGCCAAGGACCCACCAGATGCCCCGCTCGAAGAAGTTCCGGCGCGCCCGTCTGTTCGTGATCGTGCTGGCCGTCCTGCTGGTCGCCGCGGTGGCCGGCGGCGGGTACTGGGCCGTGAACACCGTCCGCTCCTCGTACCCCGAGGTGTCGGGCAGTGTGCAGGTCGCCGGGATGACCGCCGTGGTGGACGTCAAGCGGGACGCCAACGGCATCCCCCAGCTGTACGCCGACACGCCCGAGGACCTGTTCCGGGCCCAGGGCTACGTGCAGGCGCAGGACCGGTTCTGGGAGATGGACGTCCGGCGGCACATCACGGCCGGCCGGCTCTCCGAGATGTTCGGCTCCGGCCAGGTCGAGACCGACTCCTTCCTGCGCACCATGGGCTGGCGCCGGGTCGCGCAGCAGGAGTACGACAGCGTGCTCGCCCCCGACACCAAGAAGTACCTGCAGGCCTACTCGGACGGCGTGAATGCCTGGCTCGCCGAGCACCCCGGCGGTGCCTCCGCCTCGGTGGAGTACGCGATGCTCGGCGCCGTCAACGGCTCGTACAAGCCGGAGAAGTGGGATCCGGTGGACTCGGTGGCCTGGCTCAAGGCGATGGCCTGGAGCCTGTCGGGCAACCTGCAGGAGGAGATCGACCGCTCGCTGCTGTCGCAGAGTTTCAACTCCGACCAGATCGCCCAGCTCTACCCGGACTACCCGTACACCCGCAACGGCACCATCGTGAAGACCGGCAAGGTCGCCGCCGACGGCAGCTACCAGCCCGCCGACGGCTCCACCGCGCCGAGCGCCGCCGCCGCGCAGGGCCGGGCCACCACCCAGGCGCTGCTGCAGGGCATCTCGGACCGGATGGCCACCATGCCGCAGCTGCTCGGCCCGCAGGGCCAGGGCATCGGCTCCAACTCCTGGGTGGTCTCCGGCCAGCACACCACCACCCACAAGCCGCTGCTGGCCAACGACCCGCACCTGGGCCCCGAGATGCCCTCGGTCTGGTACCAGATGGGCCTGCACTGCCGGAAGACCGGCCCGGCCTGCGGGTACGACACGGCGGGCTTCACCTTCGCGGGGATGCCCGGCGTGGTGATCGGCCACAACCAGAACATCTCCTGGGGCTTCACCAACCTCGGCGCCGACGTGACCGACCTCTACCTGGAGAAGGTCACCAGCCCGGACACCTACCTGGTGGACGGCCAGGACCGGAAGTTCGAGACCCGCAAGGAGACCATCAAGGTCGCCGGCGGCGATGACCGGACCATCACGGTGCGCACCACCAACCACGGTCCGCTGATCTCGGACCAGAGCAACGAGCAGCAGGACCTCGGCAAGTACGCCCCGGTCGGCAGCGGCCCCGACCGCGCCGCCGGGTACGGCGTGGCACTGGAGTGGACGGCGCTGAAGCCCACCAGGACCATGGACGCCGTCTTCAAGCTGGACCGGGCGGCCAACTGGGGCGACTTCCAGAAGGCTGCCGAGGATTTCGCCGTCCCCGCGCAGAACCTGATCTACGCCGACACCAAGGGCAACATCGGCTACCAGGCGCCCGGCCTGGTGCCGGTCCGCGGCAAGGGCGACGGCCGCTACCCGGCCCCGGGCTGGGACTCGGCCTACGACTGGAAGCCGGACTACGTCTCCTTCAAGTCGCTGCCCTACAGCTACAACCCGGCCGACGGCTACATCGTCACCGCCAACCAGGCCGTGGTCGGCCCGGACTACAAGTACCTGCTCACCAACGACTGGGAGTACGGCACCCGGGCCAAGGAGATCACCGACCAGATCAAGAGCAAGCTCAAGAACGGCGGCCGGATCTCCCCGGACGACATGCAGCAGATGCAGTCGGACAACACCAGCGTGCTGGCGCAGACCCTGGTGCCGCAGCTGCTCAAGGTCAACATCACCGACCCGTACGTCCGCGAGGCGCAGGACCTGCTGAAGGACTGGAACTACCACCAGGACGCCTCCTCGGCGGCCGCCGCGTACTACAACGGCGTCTGGCGCCAGCTGCTGATCCTCGCCTTCGGCCAGAAGTTCCCGGCCGACCTGCGGGCCAAGGGCGACTGCCAGCTGCGGCAGAAGCACGACAACAACCTCCCGGCCGACGCGGTCAACGGCACCACCACCGTGACCGAGTGCGGCACCCGGGCGGCCGCCAAGGCCCAGCCGGACGGCGGGGACCGCTGGATGGAGGTCGTGCGCGGCATGCTCGGCCAGCCGCAGAGCCCGTGGTGGAGCTACATCGACTCGGAGCACCGCCCGCAGAAGGGCATGGACAACCTGCTCGCCGAGGCGATGAAGAACGCCCGCCAGGACCTGACCTCCCGGCTCGGCAAGTCCATCTCCACCTGGAGCTGGGGCCGCCTGCACACGCTGACGCTCAAGGAGCCGACGCTGGGCACCGACGATTCCTCGATCGCCTCCGGCCTGGTGCACAAGCTGCTCAACCGCGGCCCGTACCAGCTCTCGGGCGGCTCGGCGGCCGTGGACGCCTCCGGGTGGAACGCCGCCGCCGGGTACGAGGTCGACTGGGTGCCGTCGATGCGGATGGTGGTCGACCTGAGCGACTTCGACGCCTCGCACTGGATCAACGTCGGCGGAGCCTCCGGCCACGCCTTCCACGACAACTACAACGACCAGACGGCCCTGTGGGCCCGGGGGGACCTGCTCCCCTGGGCCTGGTCCTCGGCCAAGGTCGACGCGGCGACCAAGAACACCCTGACGCTCACGCCCTGATCAGAGTGACGCCCTCCGGGGTCACGACCGCCCCCACCGGGCGGTCGTGCTCCTCGGCGGGCACCTCGGGCAGGAACTCGTGCGCCCAGAGCAGGGTCACCAGGAGCGGGGTGGCCCCCGCCCGGTCCAGGCGGGCCAGCACGCGGTCGTAGGAGCCGCCGCCACGGCCCAGCCGCAGGCCGCGGTGGTCCACCGCGAGGCCCGGCAGCAGCACCAGCGCGGCCGCGCAGACCGCCTCCGGCCCGAGCCGGGGCCCGACCGGCTCCAGCAGGCCGCGCCCGGCCGGGGCGAGCCGTTCGGGGCCTTCGTAGGCGGCCCAGTCCAGGTCGTTGTCGGGCAGCAGCACCGGCAGCAGCACCCGCACGCCGCGCTCGCGCAGCGCCTCGAGCAGCGGCCGGGTGCCCGGCTCGCCACCGACCGAGACGTACGCGGCCACCGTCGTGCCCGGCTCGGCCAGCCGGACGGCGTGCCCGGCCAGCGCCTCGGCGGCGGTTTTGCGCCATTCGGGCGAAAGTTCCCGGCGCCGGCCGAGCAGGCGTGACCTCAGCTCGGCCTTCTCGTTGTGCACCGGATAGTCATGCATCGGATGCTCCTCAGTACGCCCAGGTCACGGTCGCCGGTCTGCGAGGTGACGGCCTGAGCCTGACACGTGGAAGGCCCCGGATGTCCAGCCAGCTCCTGGTCCAGGCGTTGGCCGTGCTCAGTGCCCCGGCGCTGGCGGCCGCCGTCCGCGGCGGGCTGCGCGGGCGGCGCTCGGCGGCGGCCGCCGAGCAGCGGGAGGCCGGGCTGCGGGAGCGGCTGGCCGAGCTGGAGGCCGAGGCCGAGGAGCTGCGGCGCACCGCCTCCTGCGACCCGCTCACCGGGGTGTGGAACCACCGGCACCTGCAGCTGACACTGGAGCGGGAGGTCGAGCGGGCCCGCCGGGCCGAGCCGGGGGAGGAGCCCCCGCTGGCGCTGCTGATGCTGGAGATCGCCGGCTTCGAGGCCGTGGTGGCCGAGCACGGCCGGGGCCGGGCCGGCGCCGTCCTGCGGGACTTGGCCCAGCGGTTGAACGTGGAGATCCGCCGCACCGACACCCTGGCCCGCTACGGCGGCGAGGAGTTCCTGGTGGTGCTGCCCGACACCGACCTCGCGGGCGCGGTGCACGTGGCGGAGCGGCTGTGCTGGACGGTCCGGCGGCACCCGCTGCTCGACTGGTCGCCGATCGGCCGCCAGCCGCACCACCCGGCGGCGGGCAACGGCCTGAGCGCCGCCGTCGGCATCGCCACCCTGGCCGGGACGGCGCCGCTGCCCGGCGGCGAGGCGCACACCGCCCTGCTGCTGCGCGCGGCGGACCAGGCGCTGGGCCTGGCCCGAGCCGCCGGGGGCGACGGCTGGCGGGCCGCGGAGCCGGGCTGTTCGCTCACCTTGGCGGCCGGTGCGGGGCCTGACCAGGACGGACGCGAAGGACCGGGGGGCGAGGTGGCAAAGACGCCCGAAATCCCCGGTAATCTGTCGCTCTGTGCCGGAGGGGCCCACAGCCCTCCGGAGCGTCCCACACCCCTTTCGAAGTGACCGTGGTGCGTGACGGAGTCTCCTGAGCGGCTGGGATTTGCCCTCCGTTCACCCCGTTCTCAGTTCCCGGTACCGAGCATGAGTAAGGTCTCCGCATGACGCAGACGAACGCCCGCATCCCCGTCACCAAGGCCGTGGTGCCCGCCGCCGGGCTCGGTACCCGCTTCCTCCCGGCGACCAAGGCGACTCCGAAGGAGATGCTGCCGGTCGTCGACAAGCCGGCCATCCAGTACGTCGTCGAGGAGGCCGCCGCCGCCGGCCTGTCCGACATACTGATGGTCACCGGCCGCAACAAGCGCGCGCTGGAGGACCACTTCGACCGCGCCTACGAGCTCGAGGAGCTGCTCGCCCGCAAGGGTGACCAGGACAAGCTGCGCCGGGTCCAGGAGTCGGTCCAGCTGGCCAACATGCACTACGTCCGCCAGGGCGACCCGAAGGGCCTCGGCCACGCCGTCTCGGTGGCCGAGCAGCACGTGGCCGGCCAGCCGTTCGCCGTCCTGCTCGGTGACGACCTGATCGACCCGCGTGACCCGCTGCTCTCCCGCATGATCGAGGTCCAGCAGGAGCTCGGCGGCTCGGTCGTCGCGCTCATGGAGGTCGACCCCTCCCAGATCCACCTCTACGGCTGCGCCGCCGTCAAGCCCAACGGCTTCGGCGAGGACGTCTTCCGGATCACCGACCTGGTCGAGAAGCCCGACACGGCCGACGCGCCCTCCAACTACGCCGTCATCGGCCGCTACATCCTGGACCCGGCCGTCTTCGACGTGCTGCGCGACACCAAGCCCGGCCGGGGCGGCGAGATCCAGCTGACCGACGCCCTGCGCGAGCTGGCCGGCCGGGACGAGACGGCCGGCGGGCCGGTGCACGGTGTGCTCTTCAAGGGCCGCCGTTATGACACGGGCGACCGCGCGGACTACCTTCGCGCTATCGTCCGTCTCGCCTGCGAGCGCGACGACCTCGGCCCGGACTTCCGGTCCTGGCTCACCGAGTTCGTCGCCTCCGAGATGCAGGGCTGACCTCTAGAGAAGTGAGCGTGAGGCGATGACCGGGCCTACCCAGAGCAGCTGCTGCGAGGACGGGGCGGGCCCGGCCCCGCGCCTGTGGACGGTGGACGAGCACCTCGCGGACGTGCTCGCCACCGTCGGGCCGCTGCCCGCCATCGAGCTCCAGCTGCTGGACGCCCAGGGCTGCCGCCTGGACGAGGACGTGGTCGCCGCCGGCGACCTGCCGCCGTTCGACAACAGCTCGATGGACGGGTACGCCGTCCGCACCGCCGACACCCAGGGCGCCGACGGGCAGTACCCCTCGGTGCTCACCGTGGTCGGCGACATCGCCGCCGGGGCGGGCGAGCTGCCCAAGGTGGGCCCGGGCCAGGCGGCCCGGATCATGACCGGCGCCCCGGTGCCCCCCGGCGCCGAGGCCGTCGCCCCGGTCGAGTGGACCGACGGCGGCACCGGCAGCGGCCTGGCCGCCGACAGTATGACCGCGCCCGTGGCGGGCGAGGAGGTCCGGGTGCTGCGCCCGGTCGCCGAGGGCGCGCACATCCGCCGCCGGGGCAGCGACATCACCGCCGGGGCCGAGGTGCTCGAGGCCGGCACCGTGCTCGGCCCGGCCCAGCTCGGCCTGCTGGCCGCGATCGGCCGGGGCGCCGTCAAGGTCCGCCCCCGCCCCCGCGTGGTGGTGCTCTCCACCGGCAGCGAGCTGGTCCAGCCCGGCGAGCCGATCGGCCCCGGGCAGATCTCCGACTCCAACAGCTTCACCCTCACCGCCGCCGCCCGGGACGCGGGGGCCATCGCCTACCGCGTCGGCGGGGTGCCGGACGACGCCTCGGTGCTGCGAGCCGTGCTGGAGGACCAGCTCGGCCGGGCCGACCTGATCGTCACCAGCGGCGGGGTCAGCGTCGGGGCGTACGACGTGGTCAAGGAGGCCCTCCAGCAAATCGAGGGGGGCGAGTCGTACGGGGGAGTGGACTTCCGCCGGCTGCGGATGCAGCCCGGCAAGCCGCAGGGCTTCGGGCGGATCGGCGGGGTGCCGCTGCTCGCGCTGCCGGGCAACCCGGTGAGCGCGTACATCTCCTTCGAGCTGTTCGTCCGCCCGGTGATCCGCACCATGCTGGGCGCCCCCGACGTGCACCGACCGGTGGTCCGGGCGCTGTGCCCGGTCGAGCTGCGCTCCCCGGCGGGGCGGCGGCAGTTCCTGCGCGGCCGGTACGCGGACGGCGTGGTGCACCCGGTCGGCGGCGAGGGTTCGCACCTGGTCGGGGCGCTGGCGAAGGCGGACTGCCTGATCGTGGTGCCCGAGGACGTCACGTCGCTGGCGGCCGACTCCGCCGTGGATGTGGTCCTTCTCACGGCCTGACCGGTGGGGAGCGGTACGGTAGCGCGGTATTCGCACCCCTGCTTTGGAGAGACCCCGTGACCGCAACTGACCCCGGCGACCGGCTCACCCACGTCGACGAGACCGGCGCCGCCCGGATGGTCGACGTATCCGAGAAGGCCACCACCGTCCGCACGGCGGTGGCCGCCGGGCGGGTGCGGGTCGCCCCCAAGGTGATCGAACTGCTGCGCGGCGAGGGCGTGCCCAAGGGCGACGCCCTCGCCGTGGCCCGGATCGCCGGGATCATGGGCGCCAAGAAGACGCCCGAGCTGATCCCGCTCTGCCACCCGATCGCCATCTCGGGCGTCAAGGTGGACCTGGCGGTCACCGACGACGCGGTGGAGATCACCGCCACGGTGAAGACGGCCGACCGCACCGGCGTCGAGATGGAGGCGCTGACCGCCGTCGCGGTGGCCGGGCTGACCGTGATCGACATGGTCAAGGCGGTGGACAAGGCGGCCGCGATCGAGGACGTCCGGGTGCTCACCAAGACCGGCGGCAAGAGCGGCGACTGGCAGCGGGACGCCGTTCAGCGGGGCCAGTCGTGAGGGCCCTCGCCGTCACCGTCTCCAACCGGGCCTCGGCCGGGGTCTACGCCGACAAGGGCGGGCCGCTGCTGGTCGAGGGCCTGCGCGCGATGGGCTTCGCGGTGGACGGCCCCCAGCTGGTGCCGGACGGCGAGCCGGTGGAGGCCGCGCTGCGGGCCGCCGTGGCCGCCGGGTACGACGTGGTGCTCACCACCGGCGGCACCGGGATCTCGCCGATGGACCTCACGCCCGAGATGACCCTGCGGGTGATCGACCGTCAGGTGCCCGGCATCGCCGAGTCGATCCGGGCGTACGGCCGCGAGAAGGTGCCCACCTCGGCGCTCTCCCGGGGCCTGGCGGGCCTGGCCGGGCGGACCCTGATCGTCAACCTGCCCGGCTCCACCGGTGGGGTGAAGGACGGGCTGGCCGTCCTGGAGCCGCTGCTCGCCCACGCCGTCGACCAGCTCGGGGGCGGCGACCACCCCCGGCCGCCGGTCGAGGGGAGCCCGAGCTGAACACCGGCTGGCAGGTCGAGCTGCGGGAGGGCGACATCGCCCTGCGCCCGATCCGGGCCCGTGACCAGCGGGACTGGCAGGAGGTCAGCCGCCGCAACCGCGAGTGGCTGCGGCGTTGGGAGGCTACCGTGCCGCCCGCCCAGCCCGGCCGCGAGGCGGGCGCCCGGCCGACCTTCCGCCAGATGACCCGCTACCTGCGGGCGGAGGCGGCGGCCGGGCGGATCCTGCCGTTCGTGCTCCAGTACCAGGGCCGGCTGGTGGGCCAGCTCACCGTCGGCGGGATCACCTGGGGCTCGATGTGCTCGGCCAACATCGGCTACTGGGTGGACGAGGAGGTGGCCGGCCGGGGAATCATGCCGACGGCGGTGGCGCTCTGCGTCGACCACTGTTTCGGGGTGCTCGGTCTGCACCGGATCGAGGTGTGCATCCGGCCGGAGAACGTGCCGAGCCGGCGGGTGGTCGAGAAGCTCGGCTTCCGCGAGGAGGGAATGCGGCCCCGATATCTGCACATCGACGGCGACTGGCGGGATCACCTGGTCTACGCGATGACGGTCGAGGAGGCTCCGCGGAGCCTGCTGGACCGCTGGCGGGCGGTCAGTTCGCGTGGCCCGAACGGAAATTGAATATCTGTTCGAATAAGATATCGATATGGCATCGCCGGTGCCCCGAGTGGTCACAAATACCGGCAAAATAGTCGGAGAATCAGCTTGATCGCCCGACACGCCGTGCCAAATTGCTGTCAGGCCTTCCCCGACGCCCGTACCGTGTGAAACGTGAGCAGTAGCGGCCTTATCTACGCAGTCATCGTAGGGGCCTGGGCTGCCTATCTGGTGCCGATGTGGCTCCGCAGGCAGGACGAGCTCAACGAGGCGCGTCCGACGGAACGCTTCAGTACCGCGATCCGCCTGCTGGCCGGCCGATCGGCCATGGAGCGGCGGGTCACCAGGGCCCTGGGCGACCAGACCGACGACCGGACCGAGCGTGCCGAGGAGCCCGAGGAGGGCCCGGCCGACGCTCTGGCGAGCCCGGACGCCTCGGCGGCCGCCGAGGCGGACCCCGAACCGGTCCAGGCGTACCCCGCTGACGCCGAGTCGGCCGCCTCCGCCGCCGCGCACCGGGAGCGGCGGGCCCGCCTCCTGGCGCGCCGCCGCCGGATGGTCACCACCCTCTTCCTGGCCTTCGCGGCCGGGGCCGTGGTCGCCGCGGTGGCCGGGGTGGCCTTCCTCTGGGTGCCCGCCTGCCCGGCGATCCTGCTGACCCTCTACATCGGCCACCTGCGCCGCCTGGAGCGCCAGCGGTACGAGGTCAAGCTCGACCGCGCCCGGGCGGCCCAGGCGGCGGAGCGGCTGCGCGCCCGCGAGCAGGCCCGCACGGCCGCCCCGACGACGGGTCAGGAGAGCGCGCCGCGGCACGACGCCGTGCCGCCGCCCGGCCCGGCCCGCCCGCACCTGCGCCTGGCGGCCGACCCGGAGGAGACCGGCCGCACCCCCGCGGCCGCCCTGGCCGAGGCGACCGACCACGAGGAGTGGGTGGACGACCTGCGCGAGCGCAGCGCCCCCGGCCCGGACTCCTGGGAGCCCGTCCCGGTGCCGCTCCCCACCTACGTCACGGCCCCCGTGGCCCCCCGCGTCACCCGGGGCCTGGACCTGAACGCCCGCGACACCTGGGACTCCGGCCGCACCGCCGACCCCCGCTCCGCCAACACCCCCCTCTTCGACCAGTACGCCGACCCGGCCCACGCCGAGACCCGCCCCCGGGCGGCCAACGAGTGACGTGACCACCCCCTCACCAGGGGGGTGGTCACGGACCACCCTCGGAAGGTGCTAGAGTTTCTTCTCGTTGGGGCTGTGGCGCAGTCCGGTAGCGCACCTCGTTCGCATCGAGGGGGTCAGGGGTTCGAATCCCCTCAGCTCCACCCAACACGAAGGCCCTCCTGGGAGACCAGGGGGGCCTTCGGCGTTCCCACCCCCGGTTCGGTGGGTGTCCGAACTGAACGCTAGGCTTCGGCGCACTCTGCGTTCGCAGGCACAGCAAGACTGGTTCGCACACTCCCACGACTGGAGGGTCGGTGTTCCACCGCCGCCTCACCGCGACGGCCGCCCTGTTCACGGCCGGCCTCGCACTGATACCCGCCGTCGGCCACGCGGCCGACCGCGGTCCCACCGCCGCCCAGGGCCAGGCCGGCTCCGCCGCCCTGGCGGCCGCGCGCTCGGCCGCGCTGGACACCTTCGAGAGCCCGGCCAAGAACTCCCGCCGCGCACCGCAGGCCTCCTCGGCGGCCTCCCCGACGACCGGGGCGAGGAGCCACGCGGTGGCCGCCACCGGCCGGACGGTCTACGTCCTGCCGAGGGAGTGCCAGACCGACACCGGGACGGGCGAGGCGAACGCGCCGTTCTGCACCGTCCAGCACGGGGTGGACGCGGCGAAGGCCGGCGACACCGTGCAGATCCAGGCGAACTACTTCCCGGAGTCGGTGACGATCCGCACCTCGGGCATCACCGTGGCCGCCGCCGACAACACCGGCATCCCCGCCCTCGACGCCCAGGCCGGCAAGCCCGCGCTGACGCTCGACGGCGTCTCGGACGTGACGCTGCGAAACCTCGCACTGCAGTCCGACGGTGCCCCGGCGCTGCGGGTGCTCAACTCGGCCCGGATCACCATGGACGGCGGTGTCGCCGCCGCCTGGCTGGACGACGCCATCACGATCGACGGCGGCTCCAGCGATGTGACGGTCAGTCGGGCCTACGCCCGGACCGGCCGCTGGACCCAGGGCAAGGCCGTGGTCCGGATCGCCGCCGGGGCGAGCCGGGTGACCCTGGCCACCGACGTGCTGGCCAACGGCAGCGTGGTCGCCACCGGCGTGCAGGGCCTGACCCTCACGGGTAACAGCGTGCAGCGCGGGTGCAGCCCGGCCCTGGACCTGGACGGCGCGTCCACCGGGGTCAGTGTCCGCAACAACCTGTTCGTGGACTCCAACCCGGCCACCAACTCCAACGGCGGCTACAAGACCGACTGCGTGGCCAAGGGCTACTCCTGGGACCCGAGTGTCCGGGTCGCCGCCGACGCGGTGGCGGGCACCACCACCGACACCAACACCTTCTACTTCCCGCCCGGCAACAACACCGTGCCGTACGGCTTCGGCGGCACGGCCTACCCGACCCTGGCCGACTTCAAGGCCGCCACCGGCCAGGGCGCGCACGACACCCTGGACACGGTGAAGCCCGGCTCGACCATGGTCCGCGGCTACGGCGGCCAGGACTTGGCGCTGCAGAAGGGCTCGACCGCGATCGGCACCGCCGACCCGACGGCGCCGGGCCAGCTGGCCGTCGACTTCTACGGCAACAAGCCGCGCACCAGCCGGGGCGCGGTGGAGTACCTGAGCACCGACCCGGGCCTGGCGGTCGCACTCGCCGTCAAGAACCTGGGCGCCACCGAGGTCGAGGTCACCTCCACGCTGACCTCGCGCAAGGCGGAGAGCGCGGGCTACACCCTGGAGTGGGGCGACGGGCAGCGGACGGTCGGCGGGCTCAGCCCGCAGGTCGGCTGGAAGGACCTGCACACCTACGCGCACCCGGGCAACTACACGATCACCATCACGGTCACCCCCAACTGGACGGGCGACCTGGTGACCAACTCGGTGGACATCGCCACCGCCGGCTCCCACTACACCCCGTTCGGCCCGACCCGGCTGCTCGACACCCGCAACGGCACCGGGGCCCCGCTCGCCAAGGTGGCGTCGGCCTCCAGCGTGCGGCTCAAGGTGGCCGGCCAGGGGGGAGTGCCCGCCGACGCCGTCGCGGCCGTGCTGAACGTCACCGTGACCGACCCCGAGCAGGGCGGCTTCGTCACCGCCTTCCCGGCCGGCAAGGCCAGGCCGGGCACCTCGAACGTCAACTTCACCCCCGGCCGGACGGTGCCGAACCTGACGATCACTCCGATCGGCCAGAACGGCGAGGTGGAGCTCTTCAACGGCAGCCGGGGCGCGGTGAACCTGGTCGCCGACATCACCGGCTACTTCACCCGCTCGTTCTCCAGCGGCTACACCGCCACCGCCCCGGGTCGCCTGGCGGACACCCGCTACGGCACCGGCACGGCCAAGGGCGCGGTGCCCGGTGGCGGCTCGTTCACCGTGCAGATCGCCGGCAACGGCGTCGGCGGGCTGCCCGCCACCGGCATCACCGCCGTGGCGCTGAACGTCACCGTGACGGGCCCGCAGGGCGGCGGCTACCTGACGGCCTACCCCGACGGCACCGACCGCCCGACCGCCTCCAACCTGAACTTCACCGGTGACCAGACCGTCGCCAACGCGGTGATCGTCCCGGTCGGCGCGGACGGGAAGATCAGGATCTACAACGGCAGCTGGGGCTCGGCCCAGGTCGTGGTGGACGTGGTCGGCTACTACAGCCCGACCGGGGTCAGCTCCTACGTGCCGCTGAACCCGTTCCGCTGGCTGGACACCCGGACCTGGGGCAAGGGCCCGCTGTACAACAGCAACGGCTACTACATCTACTCCAAGCTCGGTGACCCGGGTGACACCGCGTTCGCGCTGAACACCACCGTCGCCAACACCGTCGCGCCCGGCTACCTCACCGTCTCGCCGGACCCGAACCAGCTCGTCCAGTACCAGGCCAAGAACCCGTACTGGCCGAACCGGCCGCTGGTCTCCACCCTGAACTGGAAGCAGGGCGACATCGTTCCGAACCTGGTCCAGGCGGCGCCCGGCCCCGACGGCATCGTCGACTTCTGGAACACCAGCGGCGGCACCGTCGACCTGATCGTCGACATCTTCGGGTTCTACACGGTCTGAGCCCGGTCGTCCGGCGGCGGCCGTCGGGAGGAGAGCCACGGCGTCCACCCGGGAGAGCAGGATCTGGTGGGCCCGCATCACGGAGGTGATCGCGCCCATCGAGGGCACACCGCCCCACCGCTTGGTCCAC
>NZ_JBEOWY010000057.1:0-56324 GCF_040296285.1 Kitasatospora sp. NPDC002227 | reverse complement strand
CTGCTCCAGCCGGAGCGGATCGGGGTCGTGCTCTCGGAGGAGTTCCAGCTCCACCCCGAGCAGTCCACCGACGCGATCGTGATCCACCACCCCGAAGCCAAGTACTTCAACGCTCGTTGACGCTGCCTCAGATTGCAGGAACAGGAGGATAGTTGTGTCAACAGATACCAAGTGCCTTCGTGGGCTGATGAAATCGAGCGAGCCGACGTTCTCGTTCGAATTCTTCCCCCCGAAAACCCCCGCCGGGGAGCAATCCCTCTGGCAGACCATTCGGCGGGTCGAAGCGGTCGCCCCCGCCTTTGTCTCGGTGACCTATGGCGCCGGTGGTTCCTCGCGGGAACGGACGATCGAGACGGTCGACCGGATCGTCCACGAGACCACCCTGCGACCGGTCGCGCACCTGACCGCCGTCGGCCACTCCGTGGCGGAACTGCGCGCCTTCATCCGTCAGTTGGCGGACTCCGGGATCAAGGACGTGCTGGCTCTGCGCGGCGACCCTCCGGGCGATCCGCAGGGGCCGTGGGAGCGGCACCCGGAAGGGTTCGAGCACGCCGCCGATCTGGTCCGCCTGGTCAAGGAGTGCGGGGACTTCACGGTCGGGGTCGCGGCCTTCCCCGAGCGGCACCCCCGGTCGGTGGACTGGGAGGCCGACGTCCGGCACTTCGTGGCCAAGTGCCGGGCCGGCGCGGACTACGCCATCACCCAGATGTTCTTCCGCGCCGAGGACTACCTGCGGCTGCGGGACAGGGTGGCGGCGGACGGCTGTGACACCCCGATCATCCCGGAGATCATGCCCGCCACCAGTGCCTCCCAGATCGCCCGCTTCGCCGCCCTGAGCAACGCCACCCTGCCGGACGGGCTCCGCGCGCAGCTGGAGGCCGCCGCGGGCGATCCGGCGCTCGGCCACCGGATCGGCGTCGAGCACGCCACCGCCCTCGCCGCCGACCTGCTCTCCGAGGGCGCCCCAGGCCTGCACTTCATCACTCTGAACAAGTCCCCGGCCGCGCTGGAGATCTACCGCGAGCTGGGCCTGCCGCGCGCTGCCCACCTCGCCTTGAGCGAGCAGTCCGCGCTCAGCACCGCAGCCTGAACCTTCTCTTCCGACACAGGAGTTACGTTGACCACCGCTGCTGACTACAAGGTCGCCGACATCTCCCTCGCCGCCTTCGGCCGCAAGGAGATCGAGCTGGCCGAGCACGAGATGCCCGGCTTGATGGCGATCCGCAAGGAGTACGCCGCCGCCCAGCCGCTGGCCGGCGCCCGGATCGTCGGCTCGCTGCACATGACCATCCAGACCGCCGTGCTGATCGAGACCCTGGTCGCCCTGGGCGCCGAGGTCCGCTGGGTCTCCTGCAACATCTTCTCCACCCAGGACCACGCGGCCGCCGCCATCGCCGCCGCCGGCATCCCCGTCTTCGCCTGGAAGGGCGAGACGCTCGAGGAGTACTGGTGGTGCACCGAGCAGGCCTTCACCTGGCCGGACGGTGAGGCGCCGAACATGATCCTGGACGACGGCGGCGACGCCACCCTGCTCGTCCACAAGGGCCTGGAGTACCAGAAGGCCGGCTCCGTGCCGGACCCGTCGACGGCCGACAACGAGGAGCTGGCCATCGTGCTCAAGCTCCTCGGGAGCAGCACGATCGACTGGGTGAAGGTCGCCGGGGAGATCAAGGGTGTGACGGAGGAGACCACCACGGGTGTCCACCGTCTGTACGAGATGCACCGTGACGGCAAGCTGCTGTTCCCGGCGATCAACGTCAACGACGCGGTGACCAAGTCGAAGTTCGACAACAAGTACGGCTGCCGCCACTCGCTGATCGACGGCATCAACCGTGGCACGGACGTGCTGATCGGTGGCAAGGTCGCCGTCGTGTTCGGTTACGGCGACGTGGGCAAGGGCTGTGCGGAGTCGCTGCGCGGCCAGGGTGCCCGCGTGATCGTGACCGAGATCGACCCGATCTGCGCGCTGCAGGCGGCGATGGACGGCTACCAGGTGACCACCCTGGACGAGGTCGTCTCGATCGCGGACATCTTCATCACCACGACGGGCAACAAGGACATCATCCTTGCCTCGGACATGGAGAAGATGAAGCACCAGGCGATCGTCGGCAACATCGGCCACTTCGACAACGAGATCGACATCGCGGGCCTGTCGAAGCTGCCGGGCATCGTGAAGACCGAGATCAAGCCGCAGGTCCACGAGTGGCGGTTCCCGCCGAAGGCGGGAGATGGGCAGAGCGCGGACGGCCACACCATCATCATGCTGTCCGAGGGCCGTCTGCTGAACCTGGGCAACGCGACCGGCCACCCGTCGTTCGTGATGTCCAACTCCTTCGCGAACCAGACGATCGCGCAGATCGAGCTGTTCACGAAGACCTCGCAGTACCCGGTCGGCGTGTACGTGCTGCCCAAGCACCTGGACGAGAAGGTCGCCCGTCTGCACCTGGACGCGCTGGGCGTGAAGCTCACCGTCCTGTCGCAGGAGCAGGCCGACTACATCGGTGTCCCGGTCGAGGGCCCGTACAAGCCCGAGCAGTACCGCTACTGACTCAGCGTCAGACTGGACAGGAGGCCACTGGTGGTGATCACCGACGACGTCGCGGTCCGCGACCCGCAGCTGCCGGCGAGGCTGCTGCTCACCGAGCGAGCCGAGCTGCTGCCGCTGCTGCGGCGCACGCCCGAGGAGTACTTCGACCGGCCGACGGCCTGCCCCGAGTGGACGGTGCGGCAGATGCTCGCGCACTGCTCCGCGGCGCTGGTGCGGATCGTGGAGGGGAGGCTGCCCGGCTTCACGCCCGAGAACAACGCGTGCGACGTGCTGGAGCGGGTGAACTGGCCGCTCTCCCGGGTGCTGGACGAACTGGACGAGGCGATGGTCACCGCCGGGCCGGCGATCGCCGAGGCGGACGGGCAGTGGGACGTGATCGCCCTCGGGGAGTGGGTGCACGCGGGTGACGTCCGCGACGCCTTCGGTGCCCCCGGGGCCTACGAAGGGGCAGGGTTGGAGGACGCACTGGCCCTGCTCCGCACGGCGAGCCGAATCCGCCTCACGCCCCGGGTGCACGCCAGTACCCGGCTCGGCGAGATGACCTTCGGCAATCTGGAGGACGGGCGCGATCCCGCCGAACTCATCACCGACCCGGGTACGTTGATCCGGCTCTACGCCGGCCGGCGGCCCGACCCGGACCGCTACCGGCTGATCGGAGCGGATCCGGCGGAGTTGGTGATCTACCGCTAGTACGCGGTGGTTCGAGGGCGGTCCCGGCTCAGGCCAGGGCCGCCCTCGGGCATGTGCGGACGTGCCCGGTCAGCGGACGGCGAGCGCCTCCCACCAGGCGGTGCCGGGGGCCGGGACGAGCGCGGTGATCTCCCGGGCCTCGGCGGGGGAGAGGCGGTCGGCCAGGCGCTGCTCCAGGTGGTCCAGGGCCGGGCACTGCCGGTGCCAGCGGACCAGCGCGGCGTCCTGCACGAGCAGGGCCGCGACCTCGGCGCAGTGCAGCGCGGGCTCGAGGGTGGCGGCCGTGTGCAGGTGGCGCAGCGCGGTGTCCAGGACGGCGGCGTGGTGCTCGCTCGGGTGGATGCCGCCGATGGTGGCGAGCCCGAGCTGGTAGTGCGCCCGCGCGTCCCGTGGATGGGCGGCCAGGTGTTGTTGCAGAGCGGTGGTGTCCCAGGTGGTGTCCAGCGACATGCGTCCCCCCGACGTGTGTGGCCGCCCAGGCCCTCTTGACGGACGGCGGCCACAGCCATTAAGTCCCTGCCGCTCGCGAGGGGCAAGGCGCGCGCGGGGGGCGCGTGGGGTCAGGGTAGGGACACCGGGGGGATCCGGTGCGGCCCCTCGGGTGGCGGGGCCGGGGAGTGGGGTGGCCGGAACCGGACAGTCCGGGACGGAGCCGGTGCGGTCAGACCCGGACCACCTGGAAGGCCTCGGCGAGGCGGCCGGCCGGGAGGCCGCCGTCGAGGGCGTGCTCGCTCTGCCAGTCGCGCAACAGGGCCTCCAGGTCGTCGAGATGGGCGGTCTGGGAGGTGTGCACGCTGAGCGCGGCGAGCTTGCGGGGGAACTGCTCGGTGACGTCCACCCAGTGGTTGGGGGTGGGGCCGGTCATCAGCCAGAGCTCGGGCACCTCCCAGATGTCCAGCTTCTCCTCGCGCAGCAGGGCGGGGTGGGCGAAGGGGTTGCGCGCGTCGGGGTAGACGGCGCGCAGCGCGGCCTCGCCGGCGGCCCGGTGGTCGGGGTGCAGGTCGGGCATCCGGCCCCAGTTGATCTCGGGGCTGGGCATGACGACGATCTGCGGCCTGGTCTGCCGGATCACCCGGGCCAGATCGCGGCGCAGGTCCATGCAGGGTTCGAGGCGGCCGTCGGGGTAGGAGAGGAACCTGACATCGTCCACCCCGCACATCTTCGCGGCCATCCGCTGCTCGGCCCGGCGCAGCGGCGAGATGGTCTGCCGGGGGAGAGCCTTGTCGAAGCCTCCGTTGTCGCCGTCGGTGAGCACGCAGTAGACCACCTCGGTGCCCTGGTCGGTCCACTGCATCACCGCCCCGGCGGCGCAGAACTCCACGTCGTCGGGGTGGGCCGTCACCACGAGCACCCGCTCGGGGTGCGCGGTGACGGCCGGGCCCGGTGCGTGCGGCAGGGGAGCGGGCGTCATGGGGGTGTCCTCTCGAGGCGGTCCGGCACAGCCCGGCCCGGCATCACGCGGGCGCGGGGACGGTCACAACCGGTGACGAAGGCGGGGTGGGCCGCTCGGCGTTCCCCCGCCAACTCCTGGACCGGCAAAATACCATGGCGGTAAAGTAATTTGGTCGAACCAAAACTCGCCGATCGGTCCGGAGCTGCTCCGTGATCAGCCCGCCGAGCGGTGGCGTCCTCACGCCACGGCGCCTACGCGCCGGTCGCCGGAGGTCCGCCGGCCCCTCCCGGCTGGCAGCATGGTCACCGAGATCAGGCCGTAACGGACGGAGCAGTCGATGAGATCCGAGCACCCGCCCGTCCGGGCCGCCCAGTCCGGCCGCTCGGCCCGGCCTCTCGAATGGCCCCGGACTTCGTCACCTTCGGTAGCCACGAGAAGGAGGTCCCACCCGTGACCGCCACCGCATGGATCACCGCCACCCCGCCCACCCCCAACGGAGAGCTCCACGTCGGCCACCTGGCCGGCCCCTATGTGGCCGCCGACGTGCTGCGCCGCTTCCTGCGTGCCGACGGCGAGCCGTGCAGGCTCACCAGCGGGCTCGACGACCACGACAGCGTGGTGGAGCTGTGCGCCCTCACCCAGGGCCGCAAGACGGAGGAGGTGGCCGACGGCTACGGCGAGGCCATCACCGTGGACTGGCGCCGGGCCGGGGTCGAGTTCGACCAGATCACCCACCCGCGCGCCGAGCCGGGCCACCTGGCGGCGGTGCGCGGGCTCTTCCAGGAGCTGCACGCCGAGGGCGTGATCGTGCCCCGCAGCCGCCTGCTGCCGTTCTGCGCCCCCTGCGACCGGCCGCTGCACGGCGCGTACGTCGGCGGCGGCTGCCCCTCCTGCGGCGCGCCCGCCCAGGGCAACCTGTGCCGCTCCTGCGCCCGCCCCAACGACTGCGGCGACCTGCTCGACCCGCACTGCGTGCTCTGCGGCACCCCGGCCGGGCTGCGCCAGGTGCGGCGGCTGTACCTGCCGCTGGAGCACTTCCGCCGCGAGCTGACGGAGTACTGGGCGGGCCTCGAACTGCCGCCCCGGCTCGCGGTGCTGTGCGACCGGCTGCTGCAGGACGGCCTGCCCGAGGTCGCCGTCAGCCACCCCGGCGACTGGGGTGTGGAGGTGCCGGTGGCGGGCTTCACCGAGCAGCGGATCGACCCCCGGTTCGAGCTGGCCGCCGGGCGCCTGCGCCAGCAGGAGGGCCGGGACGGCGGCCCGGTGGAGTTCTTCGGCTTCGACCGCGCCTACGTGCACCTGGCGCTCGTCCCGGCCGTGCTGAGCGCCCGCGGCGCGGCGCTGCCCAGCGCCTTCCAGGTCAACGAGCACTACCGGCTGGACGGCCGGCGCTTCTCCACCGGAGCCCGGCACGCCGTCTGGGCGCTGGACGCGCTCACCGAGGCGGGCTCGGACACACTGCGCCGCCACGTGCTCAGCGAGCGTCCCGAGGGCCGCCCGGCCGACTTCGACCCGGCCGCCCTGGACGCCACCCGCGAGCACCTGCAGGGCAGTTGGAACAGCTGGCTGGCCACCCTCTTCACCGCCCTGCGCGAGGACTGCGACGGCCTGCGGCCCGAGCAGGAGCCCGGCGGCGCCGGCTGGGCCCAGCTGCGCGAGCGCCTCGAGCGGACGGCGGGCGACCTGCGCTGCGCGTACGGGCCGCTCGGCTTCTCGCCCCGGCGGGTGGTCGCACTCCTTGACGAAGTCGTCCGCCTGGCCGAGGACTTCCACGCCGTGAACGCCCACGAGCGGGACCGGCCGAGCGGGGCCGAGCGCTACCGGGCCTCGCTGAGCGCCGAGTTGGCCATCGCCGCCGCCCTGGCCGCCTGGGCCTGGCCGGTGATGCCCGAGGGCGCCGAGCGCCTGGCCTGCGCCCTCGGCCTGCCGGCCGGCGGCCCGGTGACCGCCGCCGCGCTCACCCCGCCCGCACCGGGCACCCGGCCGGCCCCGCCGAGCGGGCCGGTCTTCGGGTACTGAGTCGTCCGTCCGTCGAACCACGGGCCGCTCTGCCCCGCACCATCCATCTCCGCCCTGACGAGCACGAGGAGCGTGTCCGGAGTGAGGAACTTGGCTGTCCAACCGTCGTCCGTGTCGACCCTGCCCGGTGCCGCCCGGCCCTCCCTCGGGCGGGGCGGCATCCGGGTCCGCCGGGTGGCCATGCTGAGTGTGCACACCTCGCCGCTGCACCAGCCGGGCACCGGCGACGCGGGCGGCATGAACGTCTACATCCTCGAGCTGGCCCGCCGGCTGGCCTGTCTGGGAACCGAGGTGGACGTGTTCACCCGGCGGACCTCGATGGAGCTGCCCGCTGTGGTGGAGGCCGCCCCCGGAGTCCGGGTGCGGCACGTCCCGGCGGGCCCGCCGGGCCCGGTGCCCAAGGAGCGGCTGCCCAGGCTGCTGCCGGCCTTCGCCGAGGAGGTGGTGCGCACGGCCCGCGAACTGGGCGTGCGCTACGACGTGGTGCACTCGCACTACTGGCTCTCCGGCCAGGCCGGGCGCGAGATCGCCGCCCGCTGGGACGTGCCGCTGGTGCACACCATGCATACCATGGCGAAGGTCAAGAACGCCGCGCTGGCCGCCGGGGACACCCCCGAGCCGCTGGTGCGGGTGCTCGGCGAGATGGGCCTGGCCGACACCGCGGACCGGCTGATCGCCAACACCGCCGCCGAGCAGGCCGAGCTGGTCGGCCACTACGACGCGCCGCCGGAGCGCACCGCCGTGGTGCACCCCGGCGTCTGCCTGGACAACTTCCGCCCGCTGGACGGCCGGGGCGCCGCCCGGCGGCGGCTGGGGCTGCCCGCCGACGCCCTGGTGGTGCTCTTCGCCGGGCGGATCCAGCCGCTCAAGGCTCCCGACGTGCTGCTGCATGCGGTGGCCGAACTGCTGCGCCTGCGGCCCGCGTTGCGCGGCCGGCTGCTCGTCCCGGTGATCGGCGGCCTGAGCGGCGCCGGCGCGGGCTACCCCGAGCAGTGCCGTCGGCTCGCCGAGGAGCTGGGCGTGGCCGACTCCGTCAGCTTCCGCCCGCCGGTGCGCCAGGCCGACCTCGCCCACTGGTACCGGGCGGCGGACGTGCTGACCGTGCCCTCGCACAGCGAGTCCTTCGGGCTGGTCGCCCTGGAGGCCCAGGCCTGCGGAACTCCCGTGCTGGCGGCGGCCGTCGGCGGCCTGCCGGTGGCGGTACGGGACGGGGTGACGGGGCTGCTGGTGGAGGGCCACGACCCGGTGGCGTACGCCCGGGCGCTCTGCCGTTTCGCGGACGACCCGGCCTGGGCGGCGACGCTCGGCGCGGCGGCCGTCCGGCACGCGGAGGGCTTCGGGTGGGAGGCGTGCGCACGGGCGACCGAGCGGGTCTACGCCGAGACGCGGACGGCCCGTTGGGCCTCGCGGCACCTGGTGGGGGCGGTCGCCTCCTGAGCACACTGAGCACACTGAGCACACGGGCCGGTCGAGGGCGGGGCAGGGGCGACGGCACGCCCCTGCCCCGTCTTGGCGTGCGGCCCTCCTGGAGGTGACGGGTGCGCGCCGGATCAGGTTAGCACCAGATTTGATCCGCCAAAATCTATGGGACGCTCAGGAGTATTCGCCCAGGTCGCGAACGGGACTGTGTCACCTCGTGTTTCGGTGGCACGTCCGCGCCATGGCCGGGGCGCGACGCCCGGAGCACTGGAGGTCACGGTCACGGCGGGGAAGGATCGGAGCATCGCCCGGAGCCGACGGCACGGCCGGGCGAGACACCCCACACCCCGCATTCCTGGAGGAAGAGCATGTCCAGCGACATCCTGTGGCCGCCGCCCGCCCCGCCGGTGCCGTCCAAGGGCTGACCAGCCCCGTACCGCACCAAGGAAGGAAGAGCGTGACCACTGTCGTCGAACCCGCCGCCCCTCAGCTCGGCTGCGCGCTGCCGCCGCTGCACATCCTCGCCTTCGACCCGCGGGACCTCCCGCCCGGCCGCCGCCCCGGCGTCCCGGCGGCCGATCTCGCCGAGTACCACGCCCAGTTGGCCGTCCTGCGGCGGGCTGCCGCCGAGGGCGACACCGCACAGTTCGCCGCGACGGCGACGGCGGCGGCCATGCTGCAGACCCGGACCCGGCCCCGGCCCGTCGTGCAGCGGCTGGCCCAGCGGCTCCTGCTCTGGGGCGCGATCGGGATCCAGGCGGAGCAGGACTCCTCCCTGCTCGGCCTCCTCTACGACCCGCAGGCCCCGGACCTCGAGGACCGGGTCATCCGCAGCCGCAACGGCCTGGCGCGGCTCGGCATCCGCCGCACCTGGCGGATAGACGCAGGCTGAACTCCGCTTCGTAGGGGCGCGGTCCCCCGCGCCCCTACGGCTGCTGCCGGCAGTCCGGGCACACACCGTGGAAGACCAGCTCCGCCTCCGCCATCCGCCAGCCGCGCAGGCCCTTGCGGGGGGCCGGCGGCACCTCGGCGGACACATTGGCCACGCGGCCGCAGCCGCTGCACAGGGCGTGCTGGTGCGCCTCCCCGGCCAGCTCGAACACGGCCGGGCGGCCCGGGCGTTCGAACTTGCGGACCAGGCCGGTCTCCATGAAATGGCGGAGCATCTCGTAGACCGCCTGGCTGGTCAGCGTGCCGAGGCGGGCCCGGGCCAGGTCGGTGATCGACTCCACGTCGAGGTGCTCGCCGGAGGCGAGCAGCTGGAGCACCTCGAGCCGGGGCCCGGTGACCCGCAGCCCCACGTCCCGGAGCCGCTGGACGACCGCGTCCCGCTCCGTGGCCACACTCCCGCGCTCCATCAACCCGTGCTCCAGCGATACGGCCAAACCTTTGGTGCCATCGTAGCTGGCGCGGGCCCCGCGGCGAGCGCCGTCAGTCCAGCCAGCCGAGCTTGGCCGCCCGCACCCCGGCCTCGAAGCGGCTCGTGGTGCCGAGCTCCTGCATCACCTCGGCCAGCACCCGGCTCAGGGTGCGCAGCGAGATGCCGAGCGAGCGGGCGATCCGCTCGTCCTTCATGCCAGCCCCGAGCATCCGGATCGCCGCGTGCTGCTGCTCGGTCAGGCGGTGGCCGCCCCGGCGCTGCTCCTCGCTGCGGCCGAAGACGGCGGAGGTGTGCCAGCAGTACTCGTACAGGGCGAGGTAGGAGCGGACCAGCGCCGGGCCGCGGGCCAGCAGGGCGCCGGTCTGCAGGCGCTCGGGGTCGATCGGCAGCAGGGCGAAGCGGCGGTCGCTGAGGATCATGTTGAGCGGCACCACGGGGGAGAGGCGGACCTCCACCCCGAGCTCGGTCTGCTGGGCGAAGAAGTCGGCCAGCGCCGGCACGGTGGCGAACCGCTGCTGGTAGATGGCGCGCACATGGGCGCCGGAGGCGATCAGACGGCGGTCCCGCTCCAGGGCCTCGTGCAGGAACTCGCCGGTCGGCAGGGCGCCGGGGTGCATCGAGGCGATCTCGTGCTTGGCGGTGTCGGAGAGGTCCTCCAGCGCCTGGGAGATCCGCCGGGGGCTGGTCAGCAGCTCGACCTCGATCTCGGCGCTGTGCGCGCCGCCGCCGCGCATGTAGCGCCCGGCGAGGTCCTCGATGGCGCTGTAGCGCTCCTCGGCCCGCTGCTGACGGGCCCGCATGTCCTGCTGCTCGTAGGCGAGCATCCGCAGCAGGGCGATCTCCGGGTCCACCACGGCGATGGTGGTCGGTTCGTCGTCGGGGCCGGGCTCGGCGATCAGGCCGAGCTGCAGCAGTTCGACCCAGCAGCTCTGCGCGTCCTGGTCGGTCATCCCCAGCTCGGCGGTCAACTCGCCGAAGTTGCAAGCCCCCCGGGTGCGCAGCTCCTGGTACAGCTCCAGCGCCTGCTCCGACGTGCTGCCGTTCGAGTTGCCGTTGGTCGGCCTTGACACCCCGAACACCGTCCCCCATGCATTGCCTACGTACTTCCCGTACGGACCCTTTCACATCCGGCCGGGCGCCCCGGCGGCAATGCGGAAGATGTGAGCTGGATCACGCGGGCGTACGAAGGATCACCGTCGGTGGCAGAGCAGGAAGACGCTCTCGGTGCGGGAGTCCAGCGGGTGGCTGTCGCGCAGGGTGATCCGCAGGCCGGCCGCCCGCAGTTCGGCGGCCAGCCGCTCGGGGTCGACCAGCCATTTGCGGGTGGCGTGGACGCGCCGCAGGCCGTCCCGGGCGCGGGTGTAGTAGACGATCTCCTCGCGGGCGGCGGTGGTGTCGAAGCTCTGGCGGGCCGTCACCATGTCGTCCGCCGCGCCGTAGCGGGGCACCCGGAAGACCCAGTTGCGCACCGGGTCGGCGGCCAGGCCGGCCGGGCGGTGCACGGTGTAGTCGAGGGCCAGCGCGCCGTGGGGGGTGAGGTGGCCGGTGATCTCGGCCAGCAGGGCGGGGCGGGCGGCGGGGTCGACGGCCGAGATCATCGCCCCGGCCAGCATCGCGAAGCCGTAGCTGCGCCGCAGTCGCAGGTCGGCCAGTTCGGCCCGGGTGGCGGTCACCGCCTGCTGCGCCGTCGGCCCGCTGCGCAGGGCCCAGGCGCGCAGGCGGCCCAGACAGGACTCGTCCCGGTCCACCGCCTCGACCTGGAAGCCGTGGTGGGCGAAGGGCACCGCCAGGCGCCCGGCACCGCAGCCGAGGTCGAGCACCGGGCCGCCGGTGGCGCGGGCGGCCCGCAGGTAGCCGAGGATGTCGGCGCTGTGCGGGTTGAGCAGGTGGTCCTGGAGCCAGTCCGTCCCGGCCGTGGCGGGGGCCACGGACTCGAGCCCGGGCAGCCAGTCCGGCTCCCGCCAGGCGAGGGCGGGGGCGGGCGCGGCCACCGGGTGTCCGGTGCCGGGTCGTCGGCGAGGTTCGGTCGGGGCGGTCAGGGTGGCCCCGGACAGGCTGATCGCGGCCATGGCTCCTCCAGGTGTTCGCGGAACTCCTGGAATCCAACTCTCCGCCGCCCGAGCAGGGCCAGCCGCAGCCGGGGCGGCCACCTGCGATGGCGTGGGGACGCCACCTGACACAGTAGTGTTCCCGCTGGTCGGAGGCGGTCCGAGGGCCGCCGGGGAAGGGCCCGGGCGGTGGCACCTCGTCAGGTCCGGCCGACTGTGTCAGGTCGATGTCAGGTCCGCGACCCGGCGGTGTCCCGGACCGTGCGGTGCAGCCGGAGCAGGCCCGGGCCGTCCTCCTCCTCGGCCGCCGGGGCGGCCGCCTGCTCGGGGGCGAATCCGTGGCTGACGAAGAAGGGGTACATCGGGTCGTTCTCGCCGTAGACGGCGACCCACTGCTGCTCGGCGCCGCGCTCGAGCTGCTGGCGGGTGACGGCGCGCATCAGTGCACCGCCGACATCCAGATGGCCGTGCTTCCCACTGGTGCACAAGGTATAGACCTCGCCGGATCCGACGGTGGTGATACCGCCCGCACCCGCGCCCGCGAGTTCCCCGTCGGCCCGGGCGATTACCCAGCCCAGCCAGCCGTCGCCGGCACCCGTGGCGCCAATCTCGGCGGAAATGCGCTCGACGGTGCAGTAACGGGCGATCAGCCGCTCCGTCCGGTAACCGCCGAGGAACTCGGCGTAGTTCTCCCGCCAGGCCCGTGCGAGGAGCATGGAGATCTCTGCTGCCTCGGCCGCTACGGCGGGCCGCAGTTCCAGCACGTCGTCCATCACACTTCCCTTTGCTTTCGACACCTGGGCGCTGCGGATCGCTTGGAGGGGCGCCGGGCCGTCGGGAGTCAGTAAAGCGAGTATATTCACCGGGATCAAGATCTATGTGAGAACCGCGATATTTCGAAACCGACTGTTGCCAGTGGCATCGGGGTGCCGGGAGGAAATGTCCGGTACCGTGTTTCCCTGTGTTGCGCGGTGTTACCGCTCTGCGAATTTACTAAGGAATATGGTAGACGGCCGAATACGCCGAAGGCCGGACCAAGTGGTCCGGCCTCGGGTGGTGCGGCGGGGTTCAGGCGGTGCGCTCCCGGTTGTCCGGCAGGGCGGCGAAGCCGCGCAGCCGGAGGCTGTTGGAGACCACGAAGACCGAGGAGAAGGCCATCGCGGCCCCCGCGATCATCGGGTTGAGCAGGCCCGCCGCCGCCAGCGGGATCGCCGCGACGTTGTAGGCGAAGGCCCAGAACAGGTTGCTCTTGATGGTCGAGAGCGTCTTGCGGGCCAGCCGGATGGCGTCCGCCGCGATCCTGAGGTCACCGCGGACCAGGGTCAGGTCGGCCGCCTCGATCGCGGCGTCCGTGCCGGTGCCCATCGCCAGGCCCAGGTCGGCCTGGGCCAGCGCCGCCGCGTCGTTGACGCCGTCGCCGACCATCGCCACCTTGCGGCCCTCGCCCTGCAGCCGCTTGACCACGCTCACCTTGTCGGCGGGCAGCACCTCGGCGATGACCTCCTCGATGCCCACCTCGGCGGCCACCGAGCGGGCCACCGTCTCGTTGTCACCGGTCAGCAGCACCGGGGTCAGGCCGAGCGCCCGCAGCTGGCGGATCGCCGCCGCCGACGTCGGCTTGACCACGTCCGAGACCACAAGGACGCCCCGGGCCCGCCCGTCCCAGCCGACCGCGACGGCGGTACGGCCCTGTGCCTCGGCCGCCGCCTTCGCGGCCGTCAGCTCCTCGCCCAGCGGCTGGCTCCACTCCTCCAGGAGGCGGGTGCGGCCGACCAGCACGGCGTGGGTGACGTCACCCTCGCCCGCGACCACGCCCTGGACGCCCAGGCCCTCGACGTTGGCGAAGCCCTCCACCTTCGGCAGCGAACCGACCCGCTGGGTGGCGCCCTTGGCGATCGCCTGGGCGATCGGGTGCTCGGAGGCGTCCTCCAGTGCGCCGGCCAGCCGCAGGATCTGCTCGGCGTTCTCCCCGGCCGCCGGCACGACCTCCACCAGTGACATCTGACCGGTGGTCACCGTGCCGGTCTTGTCGAGCACCACGGTGTCGATGCCCTGGGTGGACTCCAGCACCTCGGGGCCCTTGATCAGGATGCCCAGCTGCGCACCGCGCCCGGTGCCGACCATCAGCGCGGTCGGCGTGGCCAGACCGAGGGCGCAGGGGCAGGCGATGATGAGCACGGCCACCGCCGCCGTGAAGGCCGAGCTGATGCCCGCGCCGGTGCCCAGCCAGAAGCCGAGGGTGGCCACGGCGAGCGCGATCACGACGGGCACGAAGATGCCCGAGACCTTGTCGGCCAGACGCTGCACCTCGGCCTTGCCGTTCTGCGCGTCCTCCACCAGCCTTGCCATCTGCGCCAGTTGGGTGTCCGCGCCGACCCGGGTGGCCCGGACCAGCAGGCGCCCGCCGGCGTTCACGGTGGCGCCGGTCACGGCGTCGCCGGGGGAGACCTCCACCGGCACCGACTCACCGGTGAGCATGCTGGCGTCGATCGCCGAGGTGCCCTCCGTGATGATGCCGTCGGTGGCCACCTTCTCGCCCGGGCGCACCACGAACACGTCGCCGACGGCGAGTTGGCCCACCGGCACCCGCTCCTCGCGGCCGCCGCGCAGGATCGCGACGTCCTTGGAGCCGAGCTCGAGCAGCGCCCGCAGGGCGGAGCCGGCCTTCCGCTTGGACCGGACCTCGAAGTAGCGGCCCGCCAGGATGAAGGTGGTGACGCCGGCCGCCGCCTCCAGGTAGATGTTGCCCGCGCCGTCGCTGCGCCCGATGGTCAGCTCGAACGGGTGGCGCATGCCGGGCGTCCCGGCGGTGCCGAGGAAGAGCGCGTACAGGGACCAGAGCATCGCGGCCAGCGTGCCGACCGAGATCAGGGTGTCCATGGTGGCGGCGCCGTGCCGCAGGTTCTTCCAGGCCGCCCGGTGGAACGGCCAGGCGCCGTAGGTGACCACGGGCGCGGCCAGGGTGAGGGAGGCCCACTGCCAGTAGTCGAACTGCAGCGCCGGGACCATCGCCAGCAGGATCACCGGCACCGAGAGCACGATCGAGGTGACCAGGCGCTCGCGCAGCGGCCGGGTCGGGTCGGCGGCCTCGGCCACCGGCTCGGCCGGCCCGCCGTCGGCCGCGGGCGGCGGCGGGAGGAAGGCCTGGTAGCCGATCTTCTCCACCTCGGCGACCAGGTCGGCCGGGGCGACGGTGCCCGCGTAGCTGACCTTGGCCTTCTCGGTGGCGTAGTTGACGGTGGCGGTGACGCCCGCCATCTTGTTCAGCCGCTTCTCGATCCGCGACGCGCAGGAGGCGCAGGTCATCCCGCTGATCTCCAGCTCGACGGTCGCGTCGGCTGCCTGGGCCGCGGCCGTGACGGCCTCGGCGGTGTGTTGGGTGGCGGAGCTCATTGCCCCCTCCTCGCGGGTGCGTGAGTCGGCTGGGTCAGTGGTGGTGGGCGGTCTCGGAGGCCGCCGGGGCCGGGCCGGTGGGTGCGGCCGCGTGCGCGGTGAAGGCCGCGGTGTGCACGGTGTCGCCGTGCTTGAAGTCCATGAACAGGCGGTAGTCGCCGGTGGTCGGGGCCTGCACGTAGAAGGTGATGCCGGGGCCGGCGGGCGTGCGGCCGTCACCCGGGGCGCCCTCGGGGTGCACGTGCAGGTAGGCGAGGTCGCCGTCGCGCAGCGCGACCAGGTGCCCGTAGGCGGCCAGGTAGGGCTGGAGGTCGGTGACCGGCTTGCCGTCCCTGCTCACGCTCAGGGTGAGCTTCGAGGTGCGGCCGGCCTCCAGCTTGCCGTCCAAGGTGACGGTGTATCCGTCGATTTCGTACGTGGCGGAAGGTGCCGGGAGCGGCGCGGGCTGGTAGTCACCGGCGGCCGAGATGTCCGCCCCGAGGGTCATGCCCTCGCCGTCGGCGGGCTGGAAGTCGGTGAACATCCGGTACTGGCCGGGCGCGGGCAGGGTCAGCGGGTAGTGCCAGGTGCCGTCCGCGTCCAGGGAGGGGTGCACGTGGATGAAGTCGGCGAGGTCGCGCCGCACCACGATCAGGTGCAGGTCCTTCTCGTGGGTGGCGGCGTACTTCGTGACGGGCTTGCCGTCGGGGCCGCGCAGGACGAAGGCGAGGTCCTGCGGCTGACCTGCGTGGAAGACCCGGTTGACGGGCTCGAGGGTGTAGCCGTGCTGGGAGATCATCAGTCCTCCTGGTACGTCGTCGGCCGGGGCGCCGGCCCCGTGGCCGCTGTGCTCGTCTTCGGTGCTGCCGTTCTTGGCGTCGTGCTGCATGCCGGCGTGCGCGGCCGGCTTGCCGGTGTCGCCGACCGGGCCGACGGCGTGGCCGATCCCGGCTGCCGCGCCGAGTACGACGGCGAGGCCCAGGGCGAAGGTGCTGAGTTTGGCGGGGGTGTTCACGGGGCTCTCCTCGGTGCGGCCGGGGTCTGGGCGGGTGCGGTGGCAGGGGCGGGTTCAGGAGCGGAGCAGGCGGGCTATCGCCGCCGAGGCCTCTCTGAGCTTGGCGTCCGCCACCGGGCCGCCCGCCGAGGCCGCCTCGGCCAGGCAGTGGTTCATGTGGTCGTCGAGCAGGCCGAGGGCGACCGCCTGCAGGGCCTTCGTGGTCGCGGAGACCTGGGTGAGGATGTCGATGCAGTAGGTGTCGCTCTCGACCATCCGCTGGAGGCCACGGATCTGGCCCTCGACCCGGCGCAGGCGCTTGGTGTACTCGCCCTTGGACCCGATGTAGCCGGTCGTCGCTGTGCTCGTCATGCCGTGCCCTCCGGTCGTCCCGCCGTCCGCCCGGCGTGGGCCGGTAGCTAGAAGGTACCCCCGGGGGGTACCTATCGCAAGTACCCCCCGGGGGTTTGTGTCACCGAGTTGTGAAGCGGTGTCGCCCGGCTGGATCGAGTGCTATCTTCCTTCGCAGATACCTGCCTACATACCCCCAACCGGTATGGAGTACCTGATGTCCTCTCCCGGAACAGCAACCAACTCCCGTAACTCGGCGGCACTCTGGCTGATCGCCGCGGCCCAGTTCATGGTCATCATGGACACCTCGATCATCGGCGTGGCACTGCCGAAGATGCAGGGCGCGCTGGGCTTCACCCAGGGCAACCTCTCCTGGGTCTTCAACGCCTACGTGGTCGCCTTCGGCGGACTGCTGCTGCTCGGCGGCCGGCTCTCCGACCTCTTCGGTGCCCGCAAGCTCTTCAGTGCCGGCTGGGCGATCCTGCTGGCCGGCTCGCTGACCGCCGGCCTGGCCGGCAACGTGGCCGTCGAGCTGACCGGCCGCGCCGTGCAGGGCGCGGGCGCCGCACTCATCGCGCCCTCCGCGCTCACCCTGCTGATGATGCTCTTCGGGCACGACCCCAAGGAGCTCACCCGCGCCTTCGCGCTCTACGGCGCCGCGGCCCCGGCCGGCGGCACCGCCGGTGTCTTCCTCGGCGGCGCGATCACCGAGTACATCAGCTGGCCCTGGGTGTTCTACATCAACATCCCGGTCGCACTGGTCGCCCTGCTCGCCACCCCGCGCCTGATGCCCGCCGCCACCCGCCGCAGCGGTGGCATCGACGTGGTCGGCGCGCTCACCGTCACCGTCGGCCTGGCCCTGGCCGTGTACGCCATCGTCCGCGCGCCCGAGGAGGGTTGGGGCTCGGCGCAGACTTTGCTGGCGCTCGCGGTCGCGATCGTGCTGCTGGTGGCCTTCGTCGCGTCGCAGTCCCGCCGCCGCGAGCCGCTGATGAGCCTGGCGATCTTCCGCGCGCCGAACCTGGCCGGGGCCAACGTGGCCCAGCTGCTGCTCGCCGGGGCGTGGATCCCGATGTGGTTCTTCCTCAACCTCTACCTGCAGCAGGTGCTCGGCCTCGGCGCCTTCCCCTCGGGCGCGGCGCTGCTGCCGATGACGGTGGCCATCATGCTCATCATGATCACCACCGCGCCGAAGCTGATCGCCAAGTTCGGCCCGAAGCCGCTGATCGTGGCCGGTCTGTTCATCCTGGCCGCCGGCCTGTTCTGGCTCTCCTTCGCCCGCCCGCACGGCAACTTCTGGGTGGACGTGCTGCCGGCCTCGCTGGTCGCCGCGATCGGCATGGCCGTCGCCTTCATCCCCTCGCTGGGCACCGCCATCTCGGCCGCCCGCCCGGAGGAGGGCGGTCTGGCCTCCGGCATCGTCAACACCAGCTACCAGGTCGGCTCCGCGCTCGGCCTGGCCGCCATGACGGCGGTGGCCTCCTCCTACGGCGCCGACAAGCTCGGTGACGTCAGCTCGCTGACCGACGGCTTCTCGGCCGCCTTCATCGGCGCCGCCGCCGTCGCGGTGGTCGGCGGCCTGCTGGCGATCGCGATGCTGCGCAGCCCGAGGCCGGAGGCCGCCGCGGCCGCCGAGGCGGCGGTGGAGCCGGCCAAGGTCTGACCGGCAGCACCTGGTTGGGGCGCGAGGAGTCGCGCGGGTACGGCGGTGCGCCGCCGGCCCGCACGGCTCCTCGCGCCCTTTTGGGCGGGTGTGCCGGATAGGCTGGGCCACGACATTCGATTATCCGACCGGTCGGTCGGTCCGTGAGACCTTGTTCCGGGCGATGGGAAGGTGGGGGGAGTGAGAGGCTTCGGTCAGCTGGAGGCCGAGATCATGGAGCGGCTCTGGGCCTGGGGGCGCCCGGCGAGCGTGCGCGAGGTGGTGGACGACCTCAACCGGACCAGGCCGGTCGCCTACACCACCGTCAACACCGTGGCGGACATCCTCTACACGAAGGGGTGGCTGCGGCGGCACAAGGAGGGCCGGGCCTGGATCTACCAGCCGACCCGCTCCCGCGAGGAGCACGGCGCCGACCTGATGCGCGAGGCCCTGGGGGAGAGCGGCGACCAGCAGGCCGCCCTGCTGCTCTTCGTCGAGGGCATCGACGAGGAGCAGGCCCGGGTGCTGCGCACCCTGCTCGACCGGGACCGCCCGGTGAAGCCGCAGTGAGGACCTGACGAGATGGCTGTTCCCCTGCTGCTCCTGCTCTTCCTGTTCGCCGTCGGCTGGCTCGCGCCGCGCGCCCTGGCCGGGGCCGCCTGGGCCGTCCGGGCGCCCCGGGCGGCGATCACCGGCTGGGCCGCGCTGATCAGCGCGGGCGCCGTGGGCGTGGCGATGGCGCTGCACTGGGCCGCCACCCCCGCGCACCGGGTCGAGAGCCCGCTCGGCTGGCTGCTGCGCCGGGGTGCGCTGCCCGTCGAGGGGATTGCCGGGCACACCGAGGCGCTGGCGCTGGCCCTGGCCGCGCTCGCCGTACCGGCCGCCGTGGTAGCGGCCGGCTGCCGGCGGGCGGCCCGGGCGCGGGCACGGCACCGGTCGGCGCTGGAGCTGGTGGCCCGCCCGGCGGGGGAGTGGTGGGTGCTGGACCAGGAGCGTGCGGCGGCCTGGTGCGTGCCCGGGGCAGGCGGCCGGATCGTCCTGACCAGCGGGGCGCTCGCACGGCTGTCGGACGGACAGCGCGCGGCCGTGCTCGCGCACGAAGGGGCGCACCTGGCCGGCCGGCACCATCTGCTGACGGCCGGGGCGGCGGCGCTCGGCCGGGCGCTGCCCTGGCTCCCGGCGGCCCGGAGCGCGGCCGAGCAGGTGCCGCTGCTGGTGGAGCTGGTGGCCGACGACGTCGCGCTGCGGCGCTGCGAGCGGCGGGTACTGGCGGAGGCGCTCTGCGTGGTGGCGGCCGGGGCCGCCCCGGCGGGCGGGCTCGGCGCGGGCGGGCACGGTGTGCTGCTGCGGGTCGAGCGGCTGCTCGGCTCGGCGCGCGGGCTGTCGCCGCTGGTGCGCGGGGCCTGCTGGCTGGGGGTGCTGGCGCTGCCGCTGGTGCCCGTACTGCTGGCCTGCGGGCCGTAGCAGTGCTCCGGCAGGGGGGCGGGTTTACCTGCGCGGCGGTCATCTACTAAGTTCTTTGGAAGAAGGTGTGCGGGCGTAGGCGTGTCCGTGCGTCGCCGCTGCCGTCTGCCCGAAGGAGCTCCGCGTCGTGGGAACCCGCCGAAAGCCCAGCCCGCCGTCCCGGACCAGGCTCGCCTTCGTGAGCGCCGCCGTCGCGGGCGGTGGCGTGCTGGCTTCGGCCACCGTCACCACCACCGCCGCGCACGCCGAGCCCGCCCCCTCGCTCGCCGAGGTCAAGGCCCAGGTCGAGCAGCTCAACGAGCAGGCGGAGGCCTCGATCGAGCAGTACAACGGCCTGCAGGAGCGCCAGCGGAAGCTCCAGGCCGATGCCGGTCTGATCCAGGACCGGGTGGCGCGCGGTCAGGAGCAGATATCCCAACTCCGCACCCGCCTCGGTGCGTTGGCTGCCGAGCAGTACCGCACCGGCGGGGTCGGTCCGACGGTGCGGCTGATGTTCACCGCCGACCCGGACACCTACCTGGCCGGCGCCTCGCTGGACCGCCTCGCGGCCGGCTCCCAGGCCGACGCGCTGCGTGAACTCCAGGCCCAGCAGCGCAAGCTGGACCAGCAGCGGGCCGAAGCCACCGAGGTGCTGGCCCAGTTGGAGGGCGGCAACGCCAAGCTGGCCGCGGAGAAGCAGGGCATCCAGACCCGGCTCGCCCAGGCCAACGCGCTGCTCGGCCGCCTCTCCGCGGCCGACCGCGCCAGGGTCAACGCCCAGTCGGACGACGGTCGTTCCTCCCGCTCCGACGCGCGCGCCTCCTACACCGGCCCGGCCACCGGCCGCGCGGCCGACGTGCTCCGCTTCGCCTACGCCCAGCTCGGTAAGCCCTACCGCTGGGGCGCCACCGGCCCCGACTCCTACGACTGCTCCGGCCTGACCGGCGCCGCCTGGCGCGCGGGCGGGGTCAGCCTCCCGCGCGTCTCCCAGGACCAGTGGAACGCCGGCCAGCACGTCGCCAAGGCCGACCTCCAGGCCGGTGACCTGGTCTTCTTCTACAACGACCTGCACCACGTCGGCATCTACATCGGCGACGGCAAGATGATCCACGCTCCGCGCACCGGCAAGAACGTCGAGATCACCGCGATCGACTACATGCCGTACGTGGGTGCCGTCCGACCCTAGGGGCTCAGCGTCCTGGGTTGGACCTCTCCCGGCGGTAGGCGGACTCCCGGGCGAGGTAGTCGCGGTGCTCCTGGGCGTGGTCCGGCGGCAGGTGCGGGGTGTCCGTGGGGGTGAAGAAGCGGACGAGGGCCTCGTTCGACCTCATGGCGAGCTCGCCGGACCTGGCGAACATGGCCGACTCGTACCCGGCGACCGCGCGGTCGAGTGCGGCGGCGGGTGCGGTGGCGACGGCGTGGGCGAGTTCCGCACCGTCCAGCATCGCGAGGTTGGCGCCGTGGCCGCCGAAGGGGGCCATCAGGTGGGCCGCGTCGCCGAGCAGGGTGACCCCGGGGGCGTGCTCCCAGCTGAGCGGGGCGGGCAGCGCCTGGAAGGATCGGGGCAGGTAGTCGCCGTCGCCCCGCATGATCGCCTCGCGCAGGGGCGCCGCCCAGTGGGCGAACTCACTTGCGAGGTGAGCCCGGAGGCCGTCCCGGTCGGTGAGGTCGACGGCCGCCGTGCGGTGCCAGTCCGGTGCGGCGCGGAAGGCGAGGTAGCCGCGGACGACGCCGTCGCTGTTGCGCTGCAGGATCACCCCCCGGCCGTCGTTGTCGTTGGCGAAGAGGTGCCCGGCGCCGACCAGGCGGGCGAGCTCGGGGTGGCGGGAGTCGACCTCGTCGAAGCGGGCGTCCAGGTAGCAGACGCCCAGGTGCTGCGGCTCGGCGTCGCTCACCGCGGGGCGGACCTTCGACCACGCCCCGTCGGCGCCGATCACCAGGTCCGCCTCGGCGAAGGTCCCGTCCGCGAACTCCAGGCGGTGCGCGCCGCCGCCGAGCGGGGCCGTGCGGACGAGCCGCCGGCCCCAGCGGACGGTGCCGGGGCGCAGGCTCTCCAGGAGCAGCCGCCGCAGTCGGCCGCGGTCGATCTCGGGCGCGGCCGAGTCGTCGGGTGCCGGGGTGAACTCCGCCAGGACGGTGCCGTGGTGGTCGCGGCGGGTCCACGCCGACCCCCGGTTCGGCGACTTCCTGCGCCTGGTCGACACCACCCCGGCGCTGCGCGAGTACGCCCGCCGCATGTGGCTGCGCCACGAGCACAGCCTGGCTGTGGCGATCGCCGAGGACGCCGGACTGCCCGCCGACGATCCGGGCTGCCTGGCGCTGGCTCACTTCGCCCTGGAGGCCCCCCTGCTGGTCCGCGATGCCGCCGACCCCGATGCCGCCCTGGAGCGGGTCTTCGGCCTCCTCGACAGCGGCTGGTCCGGCCCCGGGGCCGCCTGACTCGGCTCCGGGGCCGGGCCAGGACGGTCAGCCGGACTGAATGCCGGACTGCAGATCGGACTGCAGGCTCCGCGCGGCGGCCAGCTTCGGGTCGTAGGTGGCGGGGTCCTCGGCGTCGAGCGCGGTGTAGAGGGCCACCGCCTCGTCGGCGAGGGTGAGCGCCTGGTCCCGTCGGCCGCTGTCCCGCAGGTACGGGACGGTCGGCCACAGCAGCCAGTCGCCGAGGGTGGGCCGGTAGGCGGGGTTGTGGGTGGTGATCGACCGGACCAGGTCGACGGCGTCGACGGCGCGTTGGGCTCCCTGGGGCCGGTCGGATCCGGCCCAGAGGGCTTGGGCCAGGTTGATCAGGGCCCAGGCCTTGTCGTACGCGGCGTCGTCGGAGTCGGGGCTCTGCCGGAGGAGTTGGTCGTAGAGCGTGACGGCCTCCTGCACCTCCGCGACCGCCTCCTGGTGGCGGCCGACCGTGGAGAGGTACACCGCGCCGGTCTCCACCAGCCAGCGGGCGAGGGTGGGCCGGTAGGCGGGGTCGCGGGTGGCGATCGGGCGGATCAAGTCGACGGCCGCCACCGCCTGTTGGGCGCCCTGGGCCTGATCGGGCCGGACCCAGAGAGCTTGGGCGAGGTTGGTCATGGCCCAGGCCTTGTTGTAGACGGCTTCGTCCGATTCCGGGGTCTGCCGCAGCAGCTGGTCGTAGCGGGTCACGGCCTCCCGCGCCGTCGCGACCGCCTCGGCGTGCCGCCCGACCGCCGACAGGAAGCGCGCGGTCGGCTCCACCAACCACCGTGCCAGGGTGGCCCGGTAGGCGGGGTTGCGGTCGGCGACCGGCCGCAGCTGGTCGACGGCGTCCACCGCGCGCTGGGCGCCCTGGGCCTGGTCGGAGGCCCAGAGGGCCTGGGCCAGGTCGACCAGCGCGAAGGCCTTGTCGTAGGCGGCCTCGTCGGAGTCGGGGTGCTGCTGAAGGAGCTGGTCGTAGAGCGTGACGGCCTCCTGCAGCCCCGCGACCGCCTCGTCCTGGCGGCCCACCGCAGACAGGAAGCGGGCGGTCGGCTCCACCAACCACCCGGCCAGCGTGGCCCGGTAGGACGCGTCCTCGGCGACCACCTCGCGAGCCACCGCGACCGCTTCGGTGGCGCGGTCGGCGGCCTCGCCCCGGACGGGCCCCGGCAGGGTCCACAGCTCCCCGGCGTGGGTGATCATCGCCTGCGCCTCGGCGATCCGGGCGGCCGGGGCCACCTGGCCGGTGTCGAAGAAGCAGGACAGCAGTACCACCGGGTCGGAGCCGCCGGAGTGGTACAGCGAGACGCTGTTCTCCGGCGTCGGCACCGCCGTCAGCCCGCCGTAGGACTCCCACGGCTGGCCGAGCCGGACGGGGCCCGCCCAGTCGCTCTCGTGCGGGCCGCGCTGGACGTACTCGATCTGGTGGTCCCGGCCCCACCAGTACGCGTCCAGCTCGCGCTGCGCCGTCACGCCGAAGGTGAAGCTGTACGGAATGCCCCAGACGACGAGGTGCCGGGTGCTGATCTCGGCGGGCGCGCTCCAGCTCCCCTGTCCGTCGTAGTGGATGTTCCAGACGGAGCCCAGCACGCCCACCCAGCACACGTCCGCCGTCCCGTCGCCGGTGGCGGCGGCGCGGATGTCCACGAGCTCGTAGGAGGAGCCCGGCGCCACGGCGATCCCGACCGGTTCGCTCCAGGCGGGCGAGGGCAGGCGCGAGTCGTAGGTGACACTGCGGATCGACTGGTGCTCCACCGTCCAGAAGGCCATCACCACCCCGGGCGACGGGCAGACCAGGGCGAGGTCCGGGTAGTCCGGGCAGGCCCCGGCCACGGTGGCGGCCTGCGGCGGGCCCCAGCTGCCGTCGCGGCCGCGGGTCGCGACCATCAGGGTGCTGGTCGGGACGTCCACCCAGGCCACCCGGAGGGAGCCCGCGTCCACGGCGGCGACGAAGGAGCTCACCCGGGTGGAGTCACCGGTCACCTTGACCGGGTCGGCCGGCCAGCCGGTCGGCCGGCCGGGATCGGTCGAGATCGCGTAGACGCCGGAGAGGTCGGAGCTGCGGTACAGGGCCGTGACGTCGCCCGGCTTCGCCGACAGCGCGAGGACACGCTGCCCGCCGGTGGCCGGGTTGTCGTCCCCGACGGCCTGCTCCGGGCTGATGGCCACCGAGGGCCGCCAGCCCGGCGGGCTGGCCGCGGGGTCGTAGGAGGTCGCCCGCAGCTGCGCCTTGAGGCGGTCGCGCCAGACCAGGGTGGTGTGCCCGGGCTGGTCCGAGGCCGCGACGACGAGCCCGGTCGGCTCGGGTACACCGGCCGGGGCCCAGGGGGACCAGGAGGGCGTCTTCGCCTCCTTCGCCCAGTAGGCCACCGTGTCGTGCAGGCCCACCAGCTCGGCCAGGCCGGTGGCCACCCGCATCTCGGCGCGGACCTGCTGGGTGTAGCGGTCCACGGCGTTGTCGATCACCTCCGTCCCGCCCTCCCCGTCGAAGCGGGTGACGCCGGTGTCGGTGCCGCTGATGCGGTCCACGCAGCGGTAGAGGACCACGAACGTACCGTTGGAGGCCGGGATGCCGGTGACGTCCGGCTGGATGGCCTGATCGGCGTGGTTGAAGATCCAGTCCAGCCGCGCGGCGTGGCCGGCCAGCTCGGCCCGGGCGAGCGGGTTGTTGCGGTACTGCAGGTTGAGTGCGCTGATCACCCCGTAGCGCACGGTCAGCGCGTAGGCGTACGCGATGAAGGCCAGCCGGTGGTCGAAGACGCTGGTGGGCGAGTTCGGATCCGGTCGGTAGAAGTAGGAGTCCCCCTCCAGCAGGGTGTTGGCCGCCAGCCGGGAGTTGTTGTCCGCGTCGGCCCGCAGCAGCGGGTCGGTGCGGCCGTCGGCGACCCACTGGTTGAGCTGCTCGACGGCGGTGCGGGCCTGCGCACGCACGGTGTCGAGATCGTGCTGCAGATTGAGCACGTACGCCTGCTGCTCGACGTTGACCGCCGCCTTCACCGCGGCGAGCACTTCGTCGAACCGGCCCTGCAGGGACTGGAAGTCCGCGTGCAGCGTGTCGAGTCTGGCGAGGATCCGGTCCTCGTCGGTGGGGTTGTCGCGGCCGAGGCTGACGAACGAGCAGATGGCCTGGTAGGCCTCGTACGCCGTCTTCGCGGTTTCGTAGATCGCCACAACTGTGGTCACGGGTGTCGTCATGCGTGGTCCCCTCCGTGTTCCGGGAGGGGGAATTACCCGGGTGGTTCGGGTTCGAACCTCTTGCGTCGGCGGATTCATCCCTGCCGGGTGGCACCTTCTCGACGGGCGGGGGTCCCGTCCGGCGCGAACGAGTCGCGGAAGGTGAAGGCGTGCGGCGCGGGGTCGTGGCCGTCGAGGTGCTCCAGCCTGGAGACCCCGTCCCGCCAGCCGGGTATCTCGCCGTCGCCGACCCACCAGGCCACGTAGGACGGGTGGCCGGTCCGCTCGAACCAGTCGCGGCGCCTGGTCAGCGCGGCGCGGTGCAGACCGGTGTGGACGGCCTCGAAGGCGGGGCGCAGGCCGGTCCAGAGCGAGAGGGTCACGGCCAGGGCGCTGGTCTCCGGCGTACGGCCCTTGTCGTACCAGGCCGGGACGGCGAACTCGCCCCAGGGCCCCCAGTCCGCGTCGAACAGCACGCCTCGGCTGTCGGTCGCCGGTTCGGCATGGGTGAGGTAGCCGGGATGCCGGGTGATCTCCTGGTAGACGGCCGCACCGCTTTCGTAGAACTCGCGGGTGAGATCGCCGGGATCGGCGAGAGGCGTCTTCAGGACACCGAAGGTGTACAGCGCAAGACGGGGCATGCGGCTCTCCTTGGTCGAGGGCTCGGCCGGGACGAACTCCGGTGCGACCGTGGGTGGTCGCCGAGCGCCAGGTGAAGGTAGCCGCTCTCGCGGGCGGTGTCGAAGTTGCGATTTTCCCGGGTAAATGGCCTCCGGGCGCCGACCGCGAACCCGCCCCGCTCGCCCCCGGCGCGGAACTCGCCCACGGGGGCTCGTCGTTGCTGCCGATGCTCGACGAATTGCTCGTGGAGGCGGCCCGGCCTCTCGGCCGGGCCGCCGGTCAACACCCGGTCGACGCTTGGTGATGCGCCTGAGGCCGGGTCAGTCGCCCAGCGGGCTCACGTAGCCGCTGATCGGGCCGTTCGGTGCGCCGGAGGGCCAGTTGCCCACGGTGGAGGGGTAGGTGTCGATGCCGACCACTCCGTTCTCGTTGCCGCCGACGCTGGTGATGGTGCCGTCCGCGTTCACGGAGGTGACGATCGCGACGTGCCTGGCGTCCCAGTTGGTGCCGTCGTAGTTCCAGCCGAAGACCACGGCGTCGCCGACATGCGGGGTGCTGGACAGGGTGCCCTTGGACTGGCCGTAGCGGTAGAAGCTGCCCGCGCCGGCGTCCAGCCCGCTCAGGTTGACGCCTGCCTGCTGCCAGGCCCACATCGCGAAGTCGGCGCACCACGGCTCGTTGCAGCTGTTGAGGTAGCCCGGGCCGCAGGCGCCGTGGCCGACCTGGCTGTAGGCGTAGTCGGCGATCGAGCTGCAGCCCTGGACGTCGGCGAACGGCTGGCTCAGGCCCGACCACGACCAGCCGACGGTGTTGCCCGCCCCGGAGGCCCAGGCCCAGCTGCCGCCGATCGGGTCGGTGTGCCGGTACCAGTGCAGGTTGGTGTCGCTGCCGACGCCGTAGATCACCCCGTCCCCGGCGGAGAACACCTGGGAGAGGTCACCCCAGCCGGCCCCGATGGTGTTTCCGGCCCCGGCGGCCCAGGACGCCGTCCCGCCGGCCGGGTTGGTGTCGCGGTACCAGTGGAGGTTGCCGCTGCCGTCGACGGCGTAGATGACGCCGTTCCCGCCGGAGAAGACCTTGGTGAACCCGCCCCAGCCCGTCCCGATGACGTTGCCGGCCCCGCCGGCCCAGGCCCTGGAACCGCTGAGGTACCCGGTGTGCCGGTACCAGTGCAGGTTGCCGCTGCCGTCGATCGCGTAGATCACGCCCTTCCCGCCGGAGAAGACCTTGGTGAACCCGCCCCAGCCGTCCCCGATCTGGACGCCGCCGTTGGTCCAGCTGAAGGTGCCGTTCAGCGCGCCGTCGTGGTGGTACCACCACAGGGTGCCGTCGGCGCGCACGGTGTAGACGACGCCGTCGCCGCCGGAGAACACCGTCTGCCCGTTCCAGCCGGCGCCGACCGTGTTCCCGGCGCCGGAGGCCCAGGACGCGGCGGAGCTGCCGGCGTTGGTGGCGCCGTACCAGTGCAGGTTGTTGTCGGCACCGATCCCGTAGACGGCGGTCGGGCCCGTGCACCGGGCCGTGCCGACCCCGGCCGCGGCATGGGCGGCGGGGGCGCCGAGGGTCGCAGCGCCGCCGAACAGCGCCGAGGTGGACAGCGCCACGGCGGCGAGCTTCCGGCCGACCCGGTGGGCGCTGCCGTGCGTCAAGGCATGGAACATGGGAGTACTCCTGGTGTCAGGGCATGGGCGGTGGGAGTGCGGACAGTCCTGGCGTCGTTCGGCACCCGTGCGCCAGGTCGGCGGGCCTGTCGCGCAGTCACGGGAAGTGGAGACGACCTCCCGGCACCGGGGCTCAACGGGTCGTGTGCCCGGTCGAGTTGATGCCGTTGGTGAAGAGAATGCCGCGTGCCGCAGGGGCCGGACAGCACTCGGCCAGGACACCAAGCTGCCGGGCACCTTGGTGTCACCAGGGACGGCACTCCTGACGCCAGGGTCCGTCTTCAGACCCTAGGGCCGCACCGTCAGCACGATCTTGCCGGTGGTGGAGCCCAGTTCGCCCAGGCGGTGGGCGGCGGCCGCCTCGGTGAGGGGGTACACGGCGTCGGCGATCACCCGGAGGCGGCCGGATTCGACCAGGGCGGTGAGTTCGAGCAGGCCTTGGCGGTCGGGCTCGACCAGCATGAAGACGGCCCGGATGCCTGCCGCCTCGGCCTCGGCCCAGGGGAAGGTCTCGTCGAGGGGCAGCAGCGAGACCAGGGTGCCGCCCGGGCGCAGGCTGCGCAGGGAGCGGGCGGGGCTGTCGCCGCCGAGCGGGTCGAGCACGAGATCGACGTCCCGGACGGCCTCCGCGACGTCCGTGGCGCGGTAGTCGACCACTTCGTCGGCGCCGAGGGAGCGCAGCAGCTCGTGCTTGGCCGCGCTGGCGGTGCCGATCACGTACGCGCCGCGGGCCTTGGCGATCTGTACCGCGAGGTGGCCGACGCCGCCGGCGGCGGCGTGGATCAGCACCCGCCGGCTCGGCCGCAGGTCGGCGGTGTCGACCAGGGCCTGCCAGGCCGTCAGCCCGGCCAGCGGGAGGGCGGCCGACTCGACGTGGGTGAGCCGGTGGGGCCGGGGCGCGAGGTGACGGGCGGGGGAGGTGAGGTACTCGGCGTAGGCGGCCGCCGGGTCGGGGAAGCGCGGCATGCCGTACACCTCGTCGCCGGGCCTCAGGACCGTCACGCCCGGCCCGACCTGCTCGACCACGCCCGAGACGTCCCAGCCCAGGGTGAACGGCGGGCGCAGGCCGACGGCGAGTTCGCCGCGCTCGCGGGTCTTCCAGTCCGCCGGGTTGACCCCGGCCGCGTGCACCCGGACCAGTACCTCGCCCCGGCGGGGCTCGGGCCGGGGCAGTTCGATCTCGTGGAGCACCTCGGGGGATCCGGCGGTGTCCTGGGAGACGGCGCGCATGGTGGGGTGGGTCATGGTGCTCTCCGAAGGGGAATCGTCCGGCTGAATACCCGTCAGCCTGGCTGTTCCCGGCGGCCCCCGGTGGTGGCCGGACGGCCAGGGAGTGCAAGGATCTGGCCATGCACCGCGTCGGCGTACTGGCCCTGGACGGCGTCCTCCCCTTCGAGCTCGGCATCCCGGCCCGGATCTTCGGCGCGGCCCGGGACGAGCACGGCAGCCCGCTCTACACGGTGGCCACCTGCAGTCTGGACGGCGGCCCGGTCCGGGCCGAGGCCGACTACGGCCTGACGGTCGCGCACGACGCCCGGCTGCTGGCCGAGGTGGACACCGTGGTGATCCCGCCCTCGCACGCGCTCGGCCCGATCCGGGAGGAGGGTGTGCTGCCCGAGCCGCTGCGGGCGGCGCTGGCCGCGATCCGGCCCGGCACCCGGATCGTCGGCATCTGCACGGCGGCCTGGGTGCTGGCGGCGGCCGGACTGCTGGACCACCGCCGGGCCACCACCCACTGGCGCGAGGCCGACCGGCTGCAGCGCAGGTACACCACCGTCCGGGTCGACCCCGACGTGCTGTTCGTGGACGACGGCGACCTGCTCACCTCGGCCGGGGTGGCCGCCGGGATCGACCTCTGCCTGCACCTGGTCCGCCGCGACCACGGCAGCCGGGTGGCCAACGAAGTGGCCCGCAACTGCGTCACCCCGCCCTGGCGGGAGGGCGGCCAGGCCCAGTACATCAGCCGCCCGGTGCCCGAGCCGGCCGCCAGCGGCACGGCCGCCACCCAGGCCTGGGCACTCACCCGCCTCGCCGAACCGCTCGGCCTGGCCGAGCTGGCCGCGCACGCTCACATGAGTGTGCGCACCTTCTCCCGCCGCTTCCGCGAGGAGACCGGCACCAGCCCCGGCCAGTGGCTCGGCCGCCAACGCCTCGACCTGGCCCGCCACCACCTCGAGACCACCGACTGGCCGGTCGACCTGGTCGCCCGACGCTCCGGCCTGGGCACCGGCGCCTCGCTGCGCCAGCAGCTCCAGGCCGCCATCGGCGTCAGCCCCCGGGCCTACCGCCGCACCTTCCGCGGCGGCGCCTGAGCCCGGGGCGCCCAACCGGAGGGAAGGCCGCCGTTTATTCGTGGTTGAGAGCCCGTTGACCAGGAGCCGACAGAGTCCGGCACAGGCGCGGCGAGCCCCGCAGCGCCGCACCGTCCCGACTCGACCGAAGGTCCCGTTTCTTCATGTCATCGCTACACCTTTCCGAGACCTCCAGCCCGGCGGAGGCTCCCACGGGGATCGCCGCCGATCCCCGGATCGCCCTGCTGCGGCGGCGCTTCCGCGGCTTCGCCTTCCCGATGACCGCGGCCTTCCTGCTCTGGTACCTGACGTACGTGGTGCTGTGTGCCTACGCCCGTGACTTCATGGCCCGGGCGGTGTTCGGGCATCTGAACGTCGCCCTGCTGCTGGGCCTGGGGCAGTTCGCCACGACCTTCGGCATCGCGCTGGCCTTCTCCCGGTACGCGAGCCGCAGGCTCGACCCGCTGGCCGACGCGCTGCGCACCGAGCTGGACGGGAAGGCCGCCCGATGACCTCCATCATTGTGATCTTCAGCCTTTTCGTTGCGCTCACCCTGGGCATCACCGTCCGGGCCTCCCGCCGCACCAGATCCGCCGAGGACTTCTACGCGGGGGGCCGCTCCTTCACCCCGCTGCAGAACGGCATCGCCATCGGCGGCGACTACATGTCCGCCGCCTCCTTCCTCGGCATCGCCGGCATCATCGCCCTCTCCGGCTACGACGGCTTCCTCTACTCGATCGGCTTTCTGGTCGCCTGGCTGCTGGCCCTGCTGCTGGTCGCGGGCCCGCTGCGCAACGCCGGCCGGTTCACCATGGCCGACGCGCTCACCGCGCGGCTGCGCGAGCGCCCGGTCCGGACCGCCTCCGGGATCTCCACCATCGTCGTGTCGATCTTCTACCTGATCGCCCAGATGGTCGGCGCCGCCTCCGTGGTGTCACTGCTCCTTGACGTGAAGTCGGATGCGGCGAAGATCTGGGTGATCGTCGCGGTCGGCGCCCTGATGATCTTCTACGTGGCCGTCGGCGGGATGAAGGGCACCACCTGGGTGCAGATCGTCAAGGCCGTGCTGCTGATGGTCGGTGCCGCGGTGATGTGCGTCCTGGTGCTCGCCAGGTTCCACTTCGACCTCGGGGAGCTGCTGGGTGCGGCCGCCGACAAGTCCGGCAAGGGCGCGAGTTTCCTGCGGCCCGGCCTCAAGTACGGCGCCACCGACGGCTGGAGCAGGCTCGACCTGATCAGCCTCGGTCTCGCCCTGGTGCTGGGCACCGCCGGTCTGCCGCACATCCTGGTCCGCTTCTACACCGTTCCGACGGCGCAGGCGGCCCGGAAGTCCGTCAACTGGGCGATCGCGATCATCGGCGTCTTCTACCTGATGACGCTGGTCCTGGGCTTCGGCGCGGCGGCCCTGGTCGGCTCGGCCGCCATCAAGAAGGCCGACCCCTCGGGCAACAGTGCGGCCACCCGGCTCGCCGAGGTGCTCGGTGGCGGGCACGGCACCGGCGGCGGCTCGTTCATGCTCGCCTTCATCGGGGCGGTCGCCTTCGCGACCATCCTGGCCGTGGTCGCGGGGCTCACCCTGACCTCCACCTCGTCCTTCGCTCATGACCTGTACGCCAACGTGATCAAGCGCGGCAAGGTCGGCGGGCAGGAGGAGACCAAGGTGGCCAAGTGGTCCGCCGTGGTCGTCGGGGCGGCCGCCGTCGCCCTGTCGATCTCCGCCCGTGAGCTCAATGTCGCGTTCCTGGTGGCGCTGGCCTTCGCCATCGCGGCCTCGGCGAACCTGCCTGCCATCCTGTTCTCGCTCTTCTGGCGGCGTTTCAACACCCGCGGCGCGCTCTGGGGTACCTACGGCGGTCTCGGCGCGGCGGTGCTGCTGGTGCTGCTCTCCCCGGTCTGCTGGGGCGGGGCGACGACGACCAAGCCGAGCACCAAGCTCACCCCGGAGACGGCTGCCACCTGCGGCGTACCGGTGAAGTCGACCGCCGTGGGCAATGCCACCGCGCTGTTCTCCTGCACCGTCAAGGCGCCCTTCCCGCTGGAGAACCCGGGTCTGGTCTCCATCCCGGTGGGGTTCGTGGCCGCCGCGATCGGTACGCTCACCGCCCGCCGACGCCCGGAGGAGGACCAGGCGTTCGACGAGCTGGAGGTCCGGACCCTGACCGGCGCCGGAGCCGTCTGATCCCCGGCCCGACCGGTACCCGCACCGCCGTCCGCCCCCCTCGCGGGGGCGGACGGCGGTGCGGGAGCCTAGGCCCGGCGGACGGTGGCCCGCATCGGCCCCACCGGATGCATGACCACGCCGAAGAAGGTGCCGGTCGGGAGCTCCTGGAAGTCCAGGTCGTAGGCGGGGAGCAGGAGTTCGAGCAGGCAGACCATCTCACGGTAGGAGAACTGCTGCCCCAGGCAGGCCCGGGCGCCGAGGCCGAAGGGGTAGAAGGCGCCCTGCCGGGTGGGGCGGCGGCCGGGCTCGATGAAGCGCCAGGGGTCGAACACCTCGGGCTCGGGCCAGAGTTCGGGGTTGCGGTGGGTGAGGTAGGGCGAGCTGAGCACATGGCTGCCGGCCTCGATCCGGTACCCGCCGACGGTGTCGTCGGCCGCCGCGTGGCGGGGGATCAGCCAGACGGCGGGGTGCAGCCGCATGGTCTCGTTGACCAGGGCGGTGACCACCTCCCGCCGCTCCTCCGCCGAGCCGGTGCGGCAGATGCCGAGCACCTTCTCCCGTACGTCCGGGTGCTGTTCGAGCCGGAGGAAGAGCCAGGCGAGCGTCTTGGCCGTGGTCTCGTGCCCGGCCACCAGCAGGTTGACCAGCTCGTCGCGGATCAGCCGATCGGTGTACTCCGGCCTGGTCACCGCCGCGTCGAGCAGCACCCGCAGCAGCCCGCCCTCGCCGCCCTCGCCGCGCTCACCGCCGTCGCCGCGCTCCCGCGCCGCCGCGATCGCCCGCGCGCAGGCCGAGTCGATCCGGGCCAGCGCCGCCGTCACCGCCTCCTGGTCGGCCGGGGTGGTCGCGGTGAGCGCGGAGAGGTGGGTCACCACTTCGTTCACGGCGTCGAGTTCGCCGTGGGTGAGCTCGTCCAGGGGATCGCCGGTGAGGGTGCGCCAGATGGTGTCCAGTGCGAAGAACTGCAGATCGGCGCCGACGTCGGTGCTTTCACCGGTACGGGCGAGCGCGGCCCAGCGCCGCTCCGTGCGCTCGGCCGCCTCGGTGATCCGCTGCTCCCACCGGCGCAGCCCGACCGAGGTGAACTGGCTCTGCAGCAGTCGCCGTTGCTGCTTCCAGGCCTCGCCGGAGGCCGAGATGACGCCCTCGCCGAGCAGCAGCCCGGCGCGGTGCGACTGCTTGACGTACCCGTCGGGGTGCTGCGCCAGCACATGCTGCACCTGCTCGGGACCGGTGACCAGCACGGTGCGGCGCGGGCCGAGGGTGAAGGCCGCGAGCGGGCCCAGTTCGGCCGCCCGGGTGAGGAGTTCGATCAGTTCGCCGCCGCGGGACTGCCAGGCGGCGACCTCCTCGGGCGGCAGCTCGGGCAGCGGTGCGCCGGTCGGCGGGCCCGGCTGGCGCTGGGCGGCGAGGCGGTCGGCGGCCGTGGTCATGGGGTCTCCCGAGGTAGGCCCCGGTGCGCGCCGTCGGGGCGGCGCGGCGGGGCGACGACGTGACTCACCGGATTCTATTCGATACGGTGAGCCACCGGTGATCTTGGCCGAGGCGGCATGCCCCCAGGACCCTTCTCATGGACGCGCTCCGGCCCGGCAGTTGGTCGGACAGTCGGTTGACCGGACGGTCAGCCGAACCGGTCGAGCGGACGGACGGTGCCCGGGTGCCCGAGGAGTTGGTGGACTACGTCGACGCGGCGGACCGCCCCGTCCGGCGCGGGCCGCGCGGGCGGGCCGGCGAACTGGGCCTGCACTACCGGGTGGCGGCCACCGTCTGCCTGGCCCCCGGCGGCCTGGTCCTGGTCTACCGCCGGCCGGCGGCCGCGCCGGTGTACGGCGGCTGCCACGATGTGCTGATCGGCGGCTCGGTGCGGGCAGGGGAGAGCTACCAGGGCGCCGCCGGGCGGGAGTTGGCCGAGGAGCTCGGCCTGCGGCTGGCGCCCCGGGAGATATACCGGGCCCGCCAGGACTCCCCGATCGGCCCCTGCTGGCTGGCCGTCCACCAGGCCGAACTGCCCGACGGCGCCGCGCTGCGCCCGGACCGGGCCGAGCTGGACTGGTACGGCCTGGTGCCCGCCGCCGACGTCCTGGCCGGCGGCCACGAGCCGTTCGTCCCGGCCGGCCGCGCCGCCCTGGCCCGACTCCTCGACCGCCACCCCCGCTCCACGGAGAGCACCGATGACCACCACCGCCCAACGCCCCGCCCCACCCGGCGCCCTGCCGACCAGGGCGCAGCTGCTGCGCTGCCGTGACCGGCTGGCCGCGCGGGTCACCGAGCAGGTCGGGCCCGACGGGCTGGTCCGGGCGCCCTGCGAGAGCCGGGTGCTCGAGTCGGCGCTGCTGCTGCACCTGCTGACCGTCGAGGAGCAGGACGGCCACGCGCGCGAGCGGCTCACCCGCTACCTGAAGACCGTCCTCGACCTCGACCCGCCGGACGCCGTGCAGATCGCCGTGGCCCGGGCCGCGCTCGGCGAGGCCGTGCCGGGGGACGAGTACGCCCGCCGGGCCCTCGGCGGCGCCGCCGCCGTGCCACGGCAGTGCACCCCGGCCGGGCAGCCGAGTTGGAGCCTGGCGGAGCTCGAGCACTTCACCGCCGACCGCAAGCGCCTGACCTTCCGGGTGCTGCTCGCGGAGCTCGGCGCGGCGGAGCGCCTGGGCGGACGGCCGGTGCCGCCCGAGGCGTTCGAGGAGGCCGGCGCGCAGAGCTGGCTCGGCCTGCAGCTGGCCGCGCTCAAGGTGCTGGCCCACCAGGGCGGGGTGGGCCCGGCCCCGACCGCACGGGACTGGGCGGCGCTGGCCCCCGCGCTGCGGCTCGGCCCGGTCTGGGAGGGCAACCACCTGGCCCGGCTGCTCGGCCTGCTCGCCCTGCGCAAGGATCCGGTGCGCCGCCCCGGCGTGCGGCGGGCGCTGGCCCAGGTCGCCGCCGAGCTGCGCCCGGACGGCGGCCTCCCGTTCGTCACCGGCCTCGACGTCTTCGCCACCGCCATCGGCGGGTTGGCGCTCGCCGACACCACCCGGCCGACCGCCCTGCTGGCCCGGATGGGCGAGGCGCTGGCCGCCCGGCAGCACCCGGACGGCGGCTTCGGCTTCACCCGGGGGGTCGGCCAGAGCGACGTGGACGACACCGCGTACGCCGCCGAGTTCTTCCGCGCCGCGCCCGGCCCCGGCAGTGCGGCGGCCCTGGCGGCGGCCGAGTGCTACCTGCTCGAGCAGCAGGGGGCCGACGGCGGCTTCCCCACCTTCGGGCGGGGCGGCGCCTCCGAGCCGGCCATGACGGCCGCCGCCGTCAACGCCCTGGCGCCGAACCCCCGGTGCGCAGCGGCGGTCGCCCGGGCGATGGACTTCCTGACCGCCCGCGCCGAGGAGCGCGGCGGCGCGGCCCTGCTCGAACGTGGCTGGAGCCGCAACGTCACCAACGTGGTGTTCCGCACGGTGCTGGCCTGCGAGGCAGCGCCCGGCCCGCACCGGGCGCTGCGCCGCCAGCTGCTCACCCGCCTCACCGAGACCCAGCACCCCGACGGCGGTTGGGGCCACCAGGCCGGCGACCCGAGCGACCCGATCAGCACCGCCTACGCCGCCATCGCGCTCAGCCGCAGCCCGCTCCGAGCCGACCGGCTCGGCCGCTGCCTCGGTTACCTGGTGGCCCGGCAGCAGCCCGACGGCGGGTATCTCAGCCGCCCCGACCAGGCCGGCCCGCGGCCGCTGCTGTACGACGTCCCGGCGCTGGCCGACGTGTGCGTGCTGCTCGCCCTCGCCCACGCGGTCGGTCCGGGGCAGGGCGTGTCGTCCGGGTGATCAGGTTCACTCGTTGGGGTCCTGGGGCCGTTCCGGCTTGTGGCGGACGGGCCGGGAGGAGTTCCATCGGGCCGGTCAGGACGGGTGCCCGGCCTCCGGGCCCGGCTGGTTCCGGAGGAGGGTCAGGAGTGGGAGAGCACCGTAGCCCGGTGGCATTACCCGGGGCGCTGCCGCTGCTCGGCCACGCGCCCGCCTTCCTGCGCGACCGGCTGGGCTTCCTGACGGCGGCCCGGGGCCAGGGCGCGGTGGTGGCCGTTCGGCTCGGCCCGGGTCGGACGTACCTGGTCAACGACCCCGGGCTGGTCCGGTCCGTACTGGCCAAGCAGGCCGGGGAGTTCGGGCTCAGCCCGCAGTTCCGGGTGATGCGCCGGATCATCGGCAACGGGCTGCTGGCCACCGACGGCCCGTTCCACCGCAGCCAGCGCAAGCTGATGCACCCCGCCTTCCGGCACGAGCGGATCGCCGAGTACGGCGCCGCGATGAGCGAGCTCACCGAGCGGCGGCTCGGCGGCTGGCAGAGCGGCGAAGTACGGGATCTGGTCGGTGAGTTCAGCGAGCTCGCGACGGAGATCGCGGTGCGCTGCCTGTTCTCCGCCGGGGCCGACGAGCGGGACGCGGCGGCCGTGGCCGGGGCGCTGCCGCACCTGATGGCCTGGGCCGGCAGCCGGGGCATGGACCCGACCGGCCTGCTGGCCAAGCTGCCCACCCCGCTCAACTTCCGCCTGCGGCGCGGCATGGCCGACTTCGACCGGGTGCTGCACGGCGTGATCGGCCGCCGCCGGGCCGCCGGCGCCGAGCGGCGCGGCGAGGACCTGCTCGGGCTGCTGCTCGGCGCCCGGGACGCTGCGACCGGCGAGCCGCTGCCCGACCAGCAGGTGCACGACGAAGCGCTCTCCTTCCTGCTGGCCGGCACCGAGTCCGTCTCGCGCACCCTGGCCTGGGCCGTCCACCTGCTGGCCCGCAATCCCGAGGTGGCCACCCGGCTCCGCCAGGAGGTGGACGGCGAACTCGCCGGCCGCACCGCCGAGTTCGCGGACCTGGAGCGGCTGCCCTACACCCGGCTGCTGCTGCACGAAACGCTGCGGCTCTACCCGCCGGGCTACCTGGTCTCGCGCGCGTCGCTGGCCGACGTCCGGCTGGGAGAGTACCTGATCCCGGCCGGGAGCACGGTGATGTTCTCCTACTACGCGCTCCAGCGTGACCCGGAGCGCTTCCCCGAGCCCGAGCGCTGCGACCCGCTGCGCTGGGAGCGGCCGGGCGCCGCCGGGCGGGAGGCCTTCCTGCCGTTCGGGCTCGGCGCGCACGGCTGCCTGGGGGAGGGGTTCGCCTGGTGCGAACTGGCCCTGGTGCTGGCCTCCTTGGCCGCCCGCTGGGAGTGCGAGCCGCTCGACCCCGGGCCGGTCCGGCCGGTCGCGGCCTTCTCGCTGACCCTGGCCGGCCTGCCGGTGCGCCTGCACGCACGGGCCGCACCGAGGATCCCCAGGCAGTCCACCGCAACGCACCGACGGACGGAGAAGCAGATGGAGTTCGAGGCCCTGACGGCCCTGCTCGTGGAGCTCGGCATCCCCGAGGATGCGGTCACCCCCGCCGCCCTGCGCGAGGAGGCCGGGCTCGACTCGCTGGCGGTCGCCGAACTGGTGCTGCTACTGGAGCGGGACCACGGCCTGAGCGTCACCGAGGAGGAGGTGCACGCCACCACGACCCTTGGTGAGCTGGCCGAACTCCTGGGCGCCAAGCGGGCGGTGGTCCGCTCTTGAGCCCGGCGGAGGTCGGCGTCACCGGGGTGGGCCTGTTCACCCCGGCGGGCGACGGTGCGGCGGCGACCTGGGACCGGGTCTGCAAGGGGCTGCCGACGTCTGAGTTGCTGCCCGAGGGGCAGCTCGCCTGCCGGGCCCCGGCCTTCGACCCCGCCCGGCTCGGCCGGGCCCGCGCCCGGCGGCCGGACCGGGCCACCGCCTTCGCCCTGCTGTCCGCCCAGGAAGCCCTGGCCGACGCCGGGCTGGCCGATGGCTGCGGCGGTGCCCGGGTGGCGGTGGTGCTCGGCTCGGGCCTGGCCGGGGTCGACACCTACGAGAGCGAGCACCGCACCCTGCTCGACCGGGGTGCCCGGGGCCTGTCCGCGCTGGCCTTCCCGAGCAGTCTGGCCAACTCGCTCTCGGCCCAGCTGAGCATCGAACTCGGCGTCACGGGCCCCTCGTTCACCGTCAACACGGCCTGCTCCTCCGGCGCGACGGCGATCGGCCTCGCCCTCGACCTGCTCCGGCTCGGCCGCTGCGACCTGGCGATCGCGGGCGGGGCGGACGCGGCGATCACGCCGTACTACCTGGCCGGCTTCGACCGGGTCCGGGCGCTGTCGCGGCGGTACGCCGACCCGGCCGGGGCGCTGCGGCCCTTCGACGCGGAGCGGGACGGGTTCGTGATCGGGGAGGGCGCGGGAGTGCTGGTGCTCGAGCGGGTGGCGGACGCCCGGGCCCGGGGCGCCCGGGTGCGCGCCCGGCTGCTCGGGTACGGGCTCTCCTCCGACGCCCACCACGTGGTCAAGCCGCACCCGACGGGGGAGGGCCTGCGGGCCTGCCTGGCGGCCGCACTGGCCGACGCCGACGCACCGGCCGCCGAGGTGGCGCACGTCAACGCGCACGGCACCGGCACCCCGATCGGCGACGCGACCGAGGCCGCCGTACTGGCCGAACTCCTGCCCCACCGGCCGGTGGTGAGCGCCACCAAGGCCGTCACCGGCCACCTGCTCGGCGCCGCCGGAGCGGTCGAGGCGGCGCTGACCGTGCTCGCCGTCCAGCACTCGCTGGCCCCGCCGACCGCCAACCTCACCACCCCCGACACCCCGCTCCGGCTGCCCACCACCGCCCACCCCACCCCCGTCCCGCTGGCCCTCACCACCTCGGTCGGCTTCGGCGGCCAGAACACCGCCCTGGCCTTCGCCCGGGCGTAGGGCCTGTCCGGCCGATCACGCCGGGCGGGCGCCGCCGGGGCACGCACCTCGCCGGCTTCTCCTCAGTCGCCGATGCTCCGCATGGACTTCTTCGTCGGCGCCGCCGATGCACGCACCCCAACGCCGCCCGCTGATCCGACGTGATCGGCCGGACAGACCATAGGGCCTGTCCGGCCGATCCCCCCCACAACCCCCAGAGACCCCCGTGCAGACCACCTCCCGTCCGGCCCCCGCCCGCCCCGCCCAGTGCCCGCCCACCGCCACGCCACCCGCCGCCCGGCGGCTCGCCGTGCAGGACCGGCTGCTGCTCAAGCTCGCCCGCCGCGCGCCCGACGCGGCGATGCACCTCGGCTTCACCCTGCTGCTCGACGGCCCGCCGCCGAGCCTGGCCGAGCTGCGGCGGGCGCTGGCAACCCGGGTGGCGGCGCTGCCCGAACTGCGGCTTCGGCTGGCGGAGCGCTCCGGGCGGCGCCCACGCTGGGAGCCTGACCAGGACTTCGAGATCGGGCGGCACGTGTACCAGCTCCCGGGGCTGGACGACCCCGGCCCGGCCGCCGCGCTGGCGGCCACCCTCGACCACGCGCTGCCCAGGGACCGCCCGCTCTGGTCGGTCAGCCTGCTGCGCCGCCCCGGCGGGTACGCGCTCGGCTACCGCGCCCACCACGCCTTCCAGGACGGCCTGGCCGCCGCCGAGACGGTCGAGGCCCTGTTCGGTCCGCCGCTCAAGCCCCGCCCGGCCGGGCCCGCCCCGGACCGCCCGCCGCGCTGGGACGCCGAACTGCTCCGCGAGCTGCTGCCGCCACCGCGCCGGGGCCCGCACTGGAGCGCCCTGGACAGCGGACTCAGCGGCGCCAGGACCGCCCACCCCGTCGAGGCCGACCTGGCCCGGCTGTACGCGGTCGGACGGGCCACCGGCGCCAACATCCACCAGCTCTGCCTGGCGCTGCTGACCGCCACCCTGCGCGCCTGGCACCCCGCCGACTGGGCCGGGCCCGGCCCCGGCCTGCGGGCGACCGTCGCCGTCAGCGTCCGCCCGCCGGACGACCCGTACCGGCTGCTCGGCAACTGCAGCGGGGTGGCCGGGGTGCCGCTGCCCTGCCCGGAGGCCGACCCGCTCGGGCAGCTGGAACTGCTGCGCGAGCAGGTCACCTTCGCGCGCTACGCCGAACTCGGCCGCCGGCACCGGGTGCTGTACCAGCGGATGCCGTACTGGTGCGGCAGCCTGAGCCTGAACCGCAGCATCGACCCCCGCCGCACCCCGCTCACCCTCGCCGACGTCCGGCTGCGCCGCGAACTCTCCTTCGCCGGCACTCCGGTCAACGCCGTCCTCCCGATCCCCGTCTCGGTCCCCGGCCAGCCCCTCTTCGTCGGCTGGACCACCCACCGCGGCCGCCTGCACACCACCTTCCTCGCCGACACCGCCCTCCCGGGCGCGGAGCGCCTGCCGCAGCTCTGGCAGGAGGCTCTGGCCACACTCGAACTCGTCGCCGCCGAACCCTCGATGCCGTAGTACCCGTCCGGCCGGTTAACAGTGGGTGATGACGGAGTGTCAGGGGCCGGTCACCGAGGTGAGAAACCTCCGTCCGGCCTCTTCTCCGGCAATGTGATGTATGCAATGGTACATGTCACACTCCCCACCGTGTGCACGACAGAAGCGGGCGCCCCCATGCCCGCTTCCGTCTCGGACACGGTCCGCACCTCCAGGGCTGCGCCCCTAACGCAGCCGCAGACCGGCCGGGAGGCCCCCACATGAAGTCCGCCCCCACGCGGTACGGCTTCGCCAGAGCGCTGATAGCGCTGCTGGCCTGTTGTCTTGGCTTCGGCCTGTTCGCACCCGCCGCCCAGGCGCGTGTCCAGGCCCCGACCACCGGCGGCAAGGCGCCCACACAGCCCGCCCGCCCCGGTCTCGCCCCGCAGCCCGCCGCCGGCACCGTGGCCGCCCTGGCCGACGCCGACGAGGGCAAGCCGCTGAGCAGGGCCGAGGCCGCCAAGCACCGCACCCCGCTGCAGGCCCCCGTCAGCCGGCAGCTCTCCGTCAAGGCCGCCGCGAAGCCGGCCGCCCGCGGCCTGGCCGCCGCTGCCTCCTGCGCCGCCGCCGACTTCGGCTCCAAGAGCGGCAGCGCGCTGGTGCAGCAGATCACCTCGTCCAGCCTCGACTGCATCAACTCCCTCTTCCCACTGAAGGGTTCGGACGCCCACGCGGTGTTCCAGGAGTCCCAGATGGTCACCGCCGCCAACGCGCTGCGCGACCTCTCGGTCAGCTACCCCGGTGACGACAGCACCTCGGTCGGCCAGCTGGTGCTCTTCCTGCGCGCCGGCTACTTCGTCCAGTGGTACGACAAGGCCGACGTCGGCGACTACGGCAGCACCCTGCAGACGGCGATCCGGGGCGGGCTCGACGCCTTCTTCGGCAACGCGCACTCCCAGGACGTCACCGAGGCCAACGGTGCGACCCTGGCCGAGGCCGTCACGCTGATCGACAGCGCGCAGGAGAACGCCCGCTACCTGTACGTGGTCAAGCGCCAGCTGGCGAGGTTCAACAGCTCCTGGCTCAGCTCCTGGTCGATGACGGCCTCGCTCAACAACGTCTACACCGTGCTCTGGCGCGGCCACCAGAACGCGGACTTCCTGCCCGCCGTCCAGGCCGATCCGAGCATCCTGACCGCGCTGCACGACTTCGGATTCACCAACAGCGCGCTGCTCGGCACCTCGAACGACTACATCGCCTCCAACTCCGCACTGGAGCTGGGCCGGTTCCTCCAGCACCCCGAGGTGCTGAGCACCGTGCAGCCGCTGGTCAAGGACGTGCTGAACCGCTCCTCCGTCACCGGCCCGAGCTCCGCCCTCTGGGTGAACGCGGCCAGCGAGGCGTACTCCTACGACGCGGCGAACTGCTCCTACTACGGCGTCTGCGGCCTGCCGGACACCCTCAAGTCCGCGGTGCTGACCACCACTTCGGTCTGCAGCCCGAGCATCACGATCATCGCGCAGTCGATGACCGCCGACCAGCTGGCCGCCACCTGCACCAGCCTCAAGGGCGAGGACGCGTTCTTCCACAACATCGTGAAGGACAAGGGCGCGGTCGCGAACGACTACAACACCACCATCCAGGTCGTGGTCTTCAACTCCAGCGCGGACTACAAGAAGTACGCGGGCATCATCTTCGACATGAGCACCGACAACGGTGGCATGTACCTCGAGGGCAACCCGGCCGACAAGACCAACCAGCCCCGCTTCGTGGCCTACCACGCCGAGTGGGTGCCGGACTTCTCGATCTGGAACCTCAACCACGAGTACACCCACTACCTCGACGGCCGCTTCGACATGTACGGCAACTTCGCCGCGGGCACGTCGACCCCGACCGTCTGGTGGATCGAGGGCTTCGCCGAGTACGAGTCCTACGCCTACCGCGGTGTCACCTACGACGACGCCGTTGCCCAGGCGGGTCTCGGCACCTACAAGCTGAGCACGCTGTTCGGCACCACCTACGACAACGCCGACCAGACCCGGATCTACAACTGGGGCTACCTGGCCGTCCGTTACATGCTGCAGTCACACCGCGCGGACGTCGACACCATGCTCGGCTACTTCCGGGCCGGCGACTGGGCGGCCGCCCAGACCCTGTTCAACACCACCATCGGCACCCGCTACGACGCCGACTTCGCGGCCTTCCTGGCCGCCTGCAACAAGGGCGACTGCGGCACCCTCGGCCAGACCAACCAGCCGCCGACGGCCGCCATCGCCGCCGTGGTGAGCGGTCTGAACGTCAGCTTCACCGACGCCTCCAAGGACGCGGACGGCACCATCGCCTCCCGCTCCTGGGACTTCGGTGACGGCAGCACCTCCACCGCCGCCAACCCCGCGCACTCCTACGCCAAGTCGGGCACCTACACCGTCAAGCTGACGGTGACCGACAACCAGGGCGCCACCGCCTCCGCCAGCCAGGCGGTCACCGTGGCGGGCACCCCGGAGTGCACCGACCCCGACACCCGGGTGCTCGGCAAGAACTGCGGCCGTAGCAACCTCTCGGCCACCACCGGGAACTACAAGTACTTCTACCTGCTGCTCCCGTCCGGCGTCTCCACCCTGAAGATCAACGCCTCGGGCGGCACCGGCAACGCGGACCTGTACTACAGCAACAACGGCTGGGCCACCACCAGCAACTACAGCACCGCCTCGGTGCGCACCGGCAACACCGAGTCGCTCACCATCAAGAACCCGCCGGCGGGTTACACCTACCTCAGCCTCTACGCTAAGGCGGGCTTCAGCGGCGTCACGCTGACCACCTCGTTCTGAGTCACCGGCTGACCTGAGGGCGCGGAGGGGCGACTCCCCTCCGCGCCCTCGGCGTTCCGATCAGCCGCGCGGCAGCACCAGCTGCTGGACGCTCGGCAGGTGGCGCCAGTCGCTGGAGACGATGCTGGCGTGTGCGGCGGCCAGCTGGGTGGTGCGGGCGGCGGCCTGGTCGGCCGTCGGGTCGGTGGCACTGATCGCGGGGGAGACGTTCTGCGCGTCGGTCATCACCAGCAGGTAGTGCCGGGTGTCGTACCAGGAGGTGTCGATCCCGCCGCCCACGTACGCCGAGGCGTCACCGTCGAAGACCACGAACCACGGGCGGATGCTGGTCTCGCCGTACGCCGAGCGCGGGTCGCCCGAGGCGGCGCCGTGCACCACGGGGAAGACCTGGGCCTGGCCGGCCTTGCCGGCGGCGGCGAGGTCCCGGAGGTGCCGCGAGTACTCGACGTCGGTGTGCAGGGTGTCGAAGGGGTTGTTCTCCTCGACCGTGCCGGGTATCACGTCCACCAGCACCCGCCCCGAAAGGGCCTGCCGGCTCGGCCAGTTGCCCGCCTTCGCGGCGTCGTCCAGGGTCGCGTACGAGCCGCCGCCGGGCTTGGCGAGCAGGTCGGCCGGGCGGAACACGGCGCTGCCCAGGTGGGCGGCGATCAGCGCGTCCAGCTGGTCCGGCCCCATCCCGTTGTTGGCCGAGAAACCGGCCTTGAGCTCCAACTTGACCACCAGCGGGCCGGACTGGGGGTGCGCGGCGAGCCAGACCCGCAGGTCGTCGAAGCAGCTCTCCAGGTTCTTGTTGGCCCCGCCCGAGTACAGCTGTGCGGCGCTGCTCGCATTGACGCAGTTGTTGCTGTTGCCCAGCGGGTTGGAGTGGCTGACCTTCCACTCCTTGGTGACGATGTCGGTCCAGGCGTCCAGCTCGACCATGCTGGTGCCGGTGTCCAGCGCCTGCGCGAGGTAGCTGAAGGCAGCGGGGTCGTAGGTGTTGTGGATACCGACGGTGGTCGCCGAGGCGAACGGCAGCTGCCCCGCGCCACTGGCGCCCGCCTGCTGCGCGGGCAGGGCGAAGGCGGCGGCGGCGACGGCCACCAGCGCGGCGGCGACGGTACGGCGGACGGTCAAGGGAGTCTCCTGTCGAGGTGTCAGCTCGTGCGGTGCGGCGCCACGGAGGGCGGCTGCCGTGCAGCAGCATGGGCCATCCGAGCGGATTCGAGGTGACATGACAAGGAAATCTACTGGCGGGTTGTGAAGTTGCCGGCCCTGCTACTTCAGCAGCCGGGACAGGCGGCGGTCGGCCAGGGTGCGGCCGCCGGTCTGGCAGGTGGGGCAGTACTGGAGGGAGGAGTCGGCGAAGTTGACCGAGCGGACGGTGTCGCCGCAGCGCGGGCAGGGCAGGCCCTCGCGGCCGTGGACGGCCAGGTGGGACTTCTTGTCGGACTTGAGGGTGTCGGCGGCCGTGCTCGCGCGGGCCCGGTCGAGGGCGGCGCCGAGGACTTCGCGGATCGCGGTGTGGAGCCCGGCCAGCTGCTCGGGGGTCAGGGAGGACGCCAGGGCGTAGGGGGAGAGCCGGGCGGCGTGCAGGATCTCGTCCGAGTAGGCGTTGCCGATGCCTGCGAGGGTGCCCTGGTCGGTGAGGAAGGTCTTCAGCCGGCGCCGGGCCGGGGAGGCCAGTGCGGCCAGCTGCTCCGGGGTGACGGCGAGCGGGTCGGCCCCGAGCTTGGCCACGCCCGGCACCAGCTGCGGATCCGTCACCACGTACGCGGCCAGCCGCTTGGTGGTGCCCTGCTCGGTGATGTCGAAGCCCGAGCCGTCGTCCAGGTGCAGCCGCAGCGCGAGCGGCCCCTTGCCCGCCTTGAGCGGCGCACTCCGGACGGGGAAGCTCGCATGGTGCCGCACCCAGCCGGCCCGGGCCAGGTGCAGCACCAGGTGCGGCCCGCCCTCGGTGGTCAGGTCGAGGAACTTCCCGTGCCGCCCGACCCCGCTGACGGCCTGCCCGTACAGCGCACTCACCGGCGGATCGAAGGTCTTGAGCACCTGGAACGACAGGACGTCGACCTGGCTGATGCTCCGCCCGGCACAGGCGGCGGCCATCAGCTGGGCGAGCGCTTCGACCTCTGGCAGTTCCGGCACCCGATCAGTGTGGGGCGGTGCTCCCGGAGAAGCCGGGAGCGGCGCGCCTACCGTCGCATCGGCCCGGCCGGGACGGGCTCGGCGCCGGACTGCAGGACCGCCTCGGCCCGGGCGGCGTGGAAGGCCTCGACCGGATCGCCCTGGTCGGACCAGACCGAGGAGCCGCAGTAGGGGCCGATCAGCCGGAACTGCTCCAGCGCGGCCTCGTACATCTTGGCCCTGCCGAGGTAGAAGGCCAGCAGGTGGCGGAGCGAGGAGACGTGCGAGCGGTCGGCCGGGGCCCCGGCCAGCGCCTCGGCCGCGGTGGTCAGGCGCTGGCGCAGGACGGCGTGGGAGGGGAGCGCCGAGCCGCGCTTGTCCAGCTCGGCCAGCGCGTACAGGTAGAGGCCCGGGAGCAGGCTGTCCTTCGGAGCGTTGTCCATCGCCTGCTCGACGAACCGCATCATCTGCACGTCGGAGCCGAACCACTTGGCGCAGCGGTACTCCATGCCCTGCCAGTGGCCCTCGAAGTGGTGCGGGGCGCGGGCGACCAGACCGTCCCACAGGGGCTTGAAGCGGTCGGGGGTGTACCGCGCGCCACGGGCCGCGGTCACCATGACGACCCAGGGGGCCGGGTTGTGCTCGTCGAGCAGGGCGGCCCGCTCGGCGGCCTCGATCGCGGCCGGGAGCAGGGCCTGGAACTTCGCCATGTTCTCGGCCGGCACCTCGTGCGCATATTTATTGCCCCGGATCTCCCAGGCGCGGTGCACCATCAGGTCCGCCTCGAGGGTGGCCGCGTCGCAGCTGCCCGGATCGGCCGCGCGCCAGGCCGTCAGCCAGTCGTCCTGCTTGCGCGCGACGGCACGCAGCAGGTCGTACCGCTCCGCGTGCTCGTCCCAGTCGGTGCCGGCCGCCTTCAGGTGGGCGGCGGCGGCCGCCCAGTCGCCGCCCCAGACGGTCTCGGCCAGTTCCTGCGAGGCCCTGATGACGTGCGGGGCGGCCGACGGCCCGGCCCGGTGGGGGTCGAGCGCGTCCCGGGGCGGCAGCCCGTACGCCGCGGCGTCGAAGGAGACCGGTGCCCGGCCGCTGCCGGAGCCCGCGGCGCGCTTGGCGGCCTTGGAGCGGCGGCTCGTCACCAGGGCGACGACCACGAGGACGGTGAGGAAGGTGAGGAGATGTGTCACGACCGAGGATCATCCTCGAACGAACGGCCGAGAGCAACGGAGAAAAGGCTGGTGAGCGGCCGTTCGGTCTCAGAGGGCCCGGGCCAGGCGTTCGATGCCCTCGGTGACCTGGGCCGGGGTGGCGGCGGCGCTGTAGCCGATGCGCAGGTGGGCGCCTGAGGGTTCGGCGGCGAAGTAGCCGCGGCCGGGGGTGACGGCTACGCCCTGGCGCAGGGCCGCGGCGGTGGCGGCGCGGTCGTCGGTGCCGTCGGGGAGGCGGAGCCAGAGGTGGTAGCCGCCGTACGGGAGGCGGTCGGGGAGGAGGCCGGGGAGGGTGCGGTGCAGGGCGGCGACGGCGGCGCTGCGGCGGTCGGCCAGAGAGGTGGCGAGGTCGCGCAGGTGGCGGGCCCAGGCGGGGGAGCCGACCAGTTCGAGGGCGGTCTCCTGGAGCGGGCGGGGCACGAAGAAGCTGTCGGTGGACTGCACGGCCCGCAGCCGCTCCAGCGCCGGGCCCCGCGCGGTGAGCGCGCCGACCCGCAGGCTCGGCGAGGCCGGCTTGGTGAGCGAGCGGACGTGCACGACGACCCCGTCCGGGTCGTCGGCCGCCAGCGGTGCGGGCAGCGGCGGGGCGTCGGCGTGCACCAGCGAGCGGGCGAAGTCGTCCTCCACCACGAAGGCCCCGGCGGCCCGGGCGATCGTCAGCACCTCCCGGCGCCGCTCGGGCGCGAGCACCGTCGCCGTCGGGTTCTGGAACAGCGGCTGACAGACCAGCACCCGGGCCCGGGTCGCCGCGAAGGCGTCGGCGAGCAGGTCGGTGCGCAGCCCGTCGGCGTCCATCGGCACCGGCACCGGCCGCAGCCCGGCGGCCCGGGCGACGGCGAGCGTGCCGGGGTAGGTGGGCGACTCGACCAGGACGGGTGCGCCGGGCGCGGCCAGTGAGCGCAGCGCCGTGGTGAGCGCGCTCTGCCCGCCGGCCGAGACCAGCACCTTGGAGGTGGTGAGCGAGCCGCCGATGTCCCGGGCGAACCAGGCCCGCAGCTCGGGCAGACCGTCCACCGGCGGGCGCTCCCAGGCGCCGGGCCGCCGCCCGGCCCGGGCCAGGGCGGCGGAGAGGGCGCGCTCGGGCTGGAGCGAGGGGTGCAGGTAGCCGCTGTTGAGGTCGATCACGTCCGGGGCCTGGACGGCGAGCGCGCCGAGCACTCCCGAGGCGTCGGTGCTCCGGGCGGGCGGCTGCCCGGCCTCGGCGCTGAGCGCCACCTCCTGCCAGGAGAGGTCGGCGGTAGCGGTGGCGGCCGCCCGGGGGGCGGCGCGGAAGACCCCGGCGCCGGGCCGGGAGACCACGGCACCCTCGCCGACCAGCAGCGCGATCGCCTTGGAGACCGTCACGGGGCTCACCTGGTGACGCTCCATCAACGCCCGGCTGGACGGCAGCTTGCCGCCGACCGGGTAGCGGTTCAGCTCACCCCGGAGTATGGCGGCGAGTTCGGCCACACTGCTACGCTCATTCATGAGAGCACAAGATAGCGCTATCCGCCCGACCGCGATAGCGGTCGGCGCGCAGGCAACGAGCAGCTCCACCACGGTCGGCAGTCTCCTCGCCGCGTCCGGGGTGTTCGCCTTCTCCTTCAGCTTCCCCGCCACCGCCTGGGCCCTGCAGGGCTTCGGCCCGTGGAGCTCCACCGCGCTGCGCGGCCTGCTCGCCGCCGTGACCGCCGCCGTCTGCCTGCTCGCCGCCCGCGCCCCGCTGCCCGCGCGCCGCCACTGGCCCGGGCTGCTGGCGGTGGCCGGCGGGTGCGTGCTGGGCTTCCCGCTGCTCACCACCTTCGCCGTCCAGGCCTCCTCCACCGCGCACACGGCCGTGGTGGTCGGCCTGCTGCCGCTGTGCACGGCCGTGGTCGCCACCGTGCGCACCGGCGCCCGCCCGCCGCGCGCCTTCTGGGTCGCGGCGCTGGCCGGGGCGGCCGTGGTGCTCGCCTTCACGCTCCAGCAGAGCCACGGCAGCTTCTCGACCGCCGACCTCTTCCTGTTCGCCGCGCTCGCGGTCTGCGCGGTCGGCTACGCGGAGGGCGGCCGGCTGGCCAAGGAGCTGCCGGGCTGGCAGGTGATCGCCTGGGGCGTGCTCATCGCACTGCCCGTCATGCTGCCCGCCGCGCTGCTCGCACTGGCCGCCGAGCCCGTCCACCTCGGGTGGCACGCCGTCACCGGCCTGGCCTACCAGGGGCTGGTCTCCCAGTTCGGCGGCTTCGTGGTCTGGTACCGGGGCATGGGGCAGATCGGGGTGCCCAAGGCCAGCCAGTTCCAGCTGGCCCAGCCGCTGCTCACCCTGGTCTGGGCCACCGTGCTGCTCGGCGAGCACCTCACCCCGGCCGCGCCGCTGACGGCGGTCGCGGTGCTCGGCTGCATCGCCGCCACCCAGCGCGCCCGGGGCTGACCGGACCGGCTACCGGATGCCCGCGTCCTTGCAGGCGCCCGCCAGCTCGGGGGTGCAGATGTCGGCGGCCTTGTAGAGGCCGCCGGACACCACGGTGGAGGCCACGGTCTGCTTGGTGACCACGATCGGGGTGAGCAGCTTGGAGGGCACCTGGGCGCTGCCGCTCTGGATCATCGAGCTGGCGACGGAGGTGACGTCCAGGCCCTTCAGCAGGTAGACGGCGATGTTGGCCGCCGCGTCTGCCTCCGGCTGGTAGGGCTTGTAGACGGTGTACGCCTGGTCGCCCGAGACGATCCGGCGGATGGCGTCGATCGAGGCGTCCTGCCCGCCGACCGGGATGTTCTTCAGGCCGGCGGCGTGCAGCGCGTCCTCGATCGCGATGGCCATGCCGTCGTTGGCCGAGTAGACGGCGTCGATGTTGTCCTTGCCGAGGGTGCGGATCGCCTCGTTGATCTTCTGGGCGGCCAGCGTGGGCTGCCACTCGCCGGACTGCTCGTAGGCGACGGACTTCACCTTGTTGTCCAGCATCCGGTGCGCGCCGGTCTTGAAGTCCGCGGCGTTCGGGTCGGCCTCGGCGCCGTTGATCATCACGATCTGCGCGCTGCCTGCCTTGGGACCCAGGGCGTCGAGCAGCGCGGTGCCCTGCAGCTCGCCGGTGCGCTCGTTGTCGAAGGAGACGTACGCGGCGACGTTGCCGGCCGCCAGACGGTCGTAGGCGATGACCTTGGCGCCCTTGCTGTTGGCCTCGTCCACCCAGTTGGCGGTGTTCTTGGCGTTCACCGGGTCGAGCAGGATGACCTTGACGCCCTTGGCGAGCAGCGACTCGAACTGGTCGTGCTGGGTGCCTTCCTCGCCGTTGGCGTTGGCGTAGTCCACGGTGCACTTGGTGCACAGGCCCGCGATGGCGCTGGTGATCAGCGGCTTGTCGAAGGTCTCGTACCGGTTGGACGAGGTCCGTTCGGGCAGCAGCAGACCGATGGTCTTGCTGCCGGAGCCCGTGGAGCTCTGGCTGCTGCTGCTGCCGCCGCATGCGGCCAACGCCAGTGCCAGCGACACGGCGGTGGTGCCGACGAGGGTGCGACGGATCATCGCGTTCATGGTGGGTGGTGCCTTCCCGACAGCGCCGCGGCTTTGCGGCTGAGGGGAGGGAGTCAAGCGCCAGCACCGACTTGACGTCAAGAATTAAAGCACCAGATCGGAGAAATCGCCCAAGTCGTTGTAGGGCCGTTGCCTTATCGAAGATCATTAAGGATCTGAAAGGGCAACTCGGACTGTGACGTTGACAACTCTTCAAGAGTTTTACGCCGCATGCGACCGGTGTCGTGCGGCTACGAACCGATGGTCGGCGGCCAGGGCCCGGTCTCCGGGCGGATTTCGGCGGCCTCGGCGGCCGGATCGGCGGGCCAGGGCGGCATTGTCACGGCCACCACGTGCAGCGGCGGCCCGGCCGGATCGGCCCGGAACTGGAAGGCCGTGCCCAGCGGGACGGTGAGGGTCAGCCCCGGGTGCAGCTCGGTCACCTCGGCCCGCCCGTCCTGCCGCCGCCACATCCGCCCGCCGCCCTGGACGACGTGCCAGATCTCCTGCACCGTCGCGTGCGAGACCGCCCGGGAGACGGCCCCCGGCGCCAACTCGAAGCGGGCCAGGCTGCCCAGCCCGGGCAGTGCGGCCAGCGGACGGACCGTCGAACCGTCCGCCGCCGCCACGCGCGGTGCCCCTTCGGTCTCCTGCTCCTGGTACGGGACGTGCTCCACGGTGCCCTCCCCGGCTCGGTCGGTCGGCCTCAGGTGCTGCTTCGCGGTGCTGCTCGTCGGTGCTTCTTCGCTGTACTGCTTCGCGGCGCTGCTTCTCGGTGCTACTTCTCGGTGCGCACCACCAGGCAGACCCCACCGACCACGATCGCGCCACCGAGCAGGATCGGCCAGGTCAGCGGCTCGGAGAGCAGCAGCCAGCCGAGGAAGACCGCGACCACCGGGTTCACGTACGCGTAGGTGGCCACCAGCGGCAGCGGGGCGTGCTGGAGCAGCCAGGCGTAGGCGGTGAAGGCGATCAGCGAGCCGAAGACGATCAGGTAGCCGAGCGCCACCCAGGAGCCGGTCGAGACGGCGGCCGGGTGGAAGGCGGTGGGCTCGCCGCGCAGCAGGGCCAGGGCGAGCGCCCCCAGGCCGCCGGCCAGCATCTCGTACACGCTGGCGACCAGGGCGTTGCCGGGCATCGGCAGCCGAGCGGCCAGGAAGGAGCCGGAGGACCAGAGCACGGTCGCGCCGACCACGGTGAGCATGCCGGAGAGCTGTACCTGGCCGCTGATGCCCGGCACGGTGAGCACCCCGAGGCCCACCAGGCCGACCGCCACGCCCAGGACGGTCATCGCCGGGGTGCGCTGCCCGGTGGCCCGGCGCAGCAGCACCACCCAGAGCGGCACCACCGCGACCAGCAGCGCGGCCAGCCCGGAGGGCACCGACCGCTCGGCGAAGACCACCAGACCGTTGCCGCCGACCAGCAGCATCAGCCCGACCAGCGCGGCCGAGCCCAGCTCACGGGCCGAGACCTTCAGTACCCGCGGCCCCTGGCGCGCGCTCAGCAGAGCGGCGAGGAGCAGGCCCGCGCAGAGGAAGCGGGCGGCGGCGGAGAGCATCGGCGGCACCGTCTCGACGGTGACCCGGATGGCCAGGTAGGTCGAGCCCCAGACCACGTAGACGATGCCGAGGGCGGCCCAGGCCGCGCCGGAGGCGCGCGGGGCGGCGTCGGCGCTCCGGAGCCGCGGGGGCTTGGAGGTGGGCCGGTCGGACGTGGCTGTCATCTGTCTCTCCTGAAGTTGCTCCTGTACAGGGTTCCGCAAGGCGTATGGCACCACACCCGCCCCGGAAGTGCGAGAGGCGGGGCACCCCTTTCCGAAGCAGTGGCGTTCGCGCCCCCAGCGGCGTGAAGTTCGCGCCGCGCCGGACGCGGTGGCACGGCCGTCCCGGCGGGCGGGTGCACGCTTGGGCGATGGACTGGATCGCCGCCCCCGACTACTGGCTCGGCCGGCTGCTCCTCCAGCGCCTGACCGCCGGGGTCTACCTGCTCGGATTCCTGGCCGCCGCCCGGCAGTTCCGCGCGCTGATCGGCGCCCATGGCCTGCTGCCGGTGCCGCGCTACCTGGCCCGGGTCCGGTTCGCCCAGGCCCCGAGCCTGTTCCACCTGCGGTACTCCGACCGCCTGTTCGCGGCCGTCAGCTGGACGGGCGCCCTGCTGGCGGCGGCCGTGCTCGCCGGCGGCGCCGAACTCCTGCCGCTGGGCGGTGCGATGGCGGTGTGGGCACTGCTCTGGGTGCTCTACCTCTCGATCGTCAACGTGGGGCAGACCTGGTACGGCTTCGGCTGGGAGTCGCTGCTCCTGGAGGCGGGCTTCCTGGCCGTCTTCCTCGGCAACGGGCGGGTGGCGCCGCCGCTGCCGGTGCTCTGGCTGGTGCGCTGGCTGCTCTTCCGGGTCGAGTTCGGCGCCGGGATGATCAAGATCCGGGGCGACGCCTGCTGGCGCCGCCTCACCTGCACCCGCTACCACCACGAGACCCAGCCCATGCCCGGCCCGCTCAGCTGGTTCTTCCACCATCTGCCGGCCCCGCTGCACCGGATCGAGGTGGCGGCCAACCACGTCGTCCAACTCGGCGTCCCCTTCCTCCTCTTCACCCCGCAGCCGGTCGCCACCTGGGCCGCGCTCGCGATGACCGTCACCCAGCTCTGGCTGGTCGCCTCCGGCAACTTCGCCTGGCTCAACTGGCTGACCATCGCACTGGCCTGCGGCGCGCTGGCCGCCTCCGCCCTCCCCGGGCAGGTGCCGGCCCGGACCTTCCCGGCGACCCCGCTCTGGTACGGCGTGCTGGTCTGGGCCGTCACCGCGCTGGTGCTGGCCCTCAGCTACCGTCCGGCCCGCAACCTGCTCTCGCGCAGCCAGCAGATGAACCGCTCGTACAACCCGCTCCACCTGGTCAACGCGTACGGTGCGTTCGGCTCGGTCAACCGGCTGCGGCTCGAAGTGGTGGTCGAGGGCGAGTCCGGTGAAGGTTGGAAGGAGTACGGGTTCCGGGGCAAACCGGGTGAACTGCGGCGGCTGCCCCGGCAGTACGCGCCCTACCACCTGCGGCTGGACTGGCTGATGTGGTTCGCCGGGATCTCCCCGGCGTACGCCCGCTCCTGGTTCACCGGCTTCGCCGCCCGGCTGCTGGTCAACGACCCGGACACGCTGCGGCTGCTGCGCCACAACCCCTTTCCGCACGCGCCCCCCGACCGCGTCCGTGCGCGGCTCTACCGCTACCGGTTCACCAGCTGGCGGGTGTTGCGGCAGACCGGCGCGTGGTGGGAGCGCACGCTGGTGCGTGAGTACCTTGCGCCGGTCACGCTCCACGAGGTCGGCCACCTGCTGGGGGAGCGGCCGGGCCCTCCGCGCCGTTCGTACCGGGACCGACGGTGAGTCACGCCACGGACGCCCACAGCCGACCGGGTGCGTGCACCCCTCGAACGCCCACCCGTATCCTGGGCGTCCGCGCCGCTGCGCCCGCTCCACCTTCCCCGCCTGCCACTCCTGCCACGAAGCGGACCTCTCCATGACAGTGAGCTACCTGAACGAAACCGGCCCCGAGGCAGTCGAACCGGCGGACGGCACCGACGCCACCTCGACTCTCACCGCCCGCGAGGCGCTTGCCCGCTACGCCGAACTGGGCGGTTTCACCCTCGGCGCCGAGACCACCCCCTGGTACGCCGCCACCGAGACCATCGCCACCCCCGAGGACGCCCGCTCGGCCTCCACCCTGCTCGCCGAACTGCGCGGCGGCGACGTCACCGCGACCCGTGACGCCGTCCTGGCCCTCGCTCCGGACAGCGGCCTCGCCGAGCCGGACACCCTGGTCGCGCTCGGACTGGTGGCCGGCGTGCTGCAGCGGGTGCACGGCACCGCGGGCAAGCTGCGCGGCGAGGTGTACGAGGCGGACCTCGACGCGCTGACCGCCGCCACGGCGGGCGGGCGTTGGCGCAAGGAGCGCGGCATCCGGATCTCCTGGCTGAAGCGCCGCGGCCTGCAGGCCCAGGCGAAGGCGCTGGCCGTCGGGCGCGGCGCTAAGAAGGCCGACCTGCACGAGGCGCTGGTCGCGGCCACCGCCGAGCGGGACGACTGGACCGCGCTCGCCGGGGCCGGCCGCCCGACCGCGCCGGCCGACGCCGCAAAGCTCGCCGAGGCCGCCCAGTCGGTGGACGCGCTGGCCCAGGCCGCCCGTGCCCTGGCCCGGCTGCTGCCCGGCTACGACCTCGAGGCCACCCCGCTGGCCGAACTCACCGACCTGATCGACCGCCTGGCCGCCGACGAGGGCACCCTCTACCGCCTCCCCACCCTGCGCGCTCTGCACACCGCCCTCACCACCACCCACGAGCTCACCCCGCTCGTCGAGGACCTCACCACCCGCCAGGCCGACCGGGCCACCGCCCTCGCCGCCTACGACCTCGCCCACCCGGCCGCCGCCACCGCCGCGATCGCCACGACCGCCGCCGCCGTTCCGGCGCAGGCGGGCAGCCCGGACGCGGCGGTCGAGGCGGAGGCCGCGGAGGTCGCGGAAGCCGCGGAAGCCGCAGAGGCAGCGGAGGCTGAGCAGGACGTTGCTGCTGAGGCTCCGGCTGAGACGCCGGAGTCCGTGCTGGGCCTGGAGCCGGAGACCGAGGCCCCGGCTGAGGTCGCCGCCGAGGAGGTGGCCGAGCCCGTCGACGTTGCCGAGCCCGTGGTGGCGGAGCCGGAGGCGGTTGCCGAGGTTGTCGCCGAGGAGCCTGAGGCTGAGGCCGAGGTTGCCGCTGAGCCGGCCGAGGAGCCGGAGACCGTTGCTGAGGCTCCGGTCGAGGTCGTGGAGGCTGTCGCTGAGGAGCCGGAGACGACGACGGAGGTTGTCGCCGAGGCTGCCGCCGTTGCTGTCGAGGAGGTGGAGGCCCCGGCTGAGGCCGAGGCCGAGGAGCCGGAGACTGCTGCCGAGGCTCCGGTCGAGGTTGCGGCGGCCGTCGCCGAGGAGCCGGAGGCCGTCGCGGACGTAGTCGCCGAGGCCCCGGCTGAGCCGGCCGAGGTGGATGCGGTGGCCGAGATGGTGGAGCCGGCCGAGGCCGAGCCCGCCGCCGAGGAGGCCGCTGTCGCTGAGCCCGCTGACTTCGCCGTGGCCGAGCCGCCCGCCATCGTGGTTGAGCTTCCGGAGATCGAGCCCGAGGCTCCGGCTCAGCCCGAGCAGGAAGAGCCCGCCGAGGCAGAGGCCGAGGTCGAGACTCAGGCTCAGGCGGAGGCCGAGGTCGCTCCGGCTCCGGTCAAGGCGGGGCGTCGGCCGAAGAAGCCCGAGCTGACCGCCGGTCGCCCGATCACCGCGTACACCGCCGAGGAGCTCACGGCGCTGGTCCGCTGGATCGACAGCGACTACGTCACCCGCAGCGACGACGAGCTGCTGCGGGCCGCCATGAAGGAGCTCGGCTTCGCCCGCCTGGGCCCCCGCATCAAGGAGGCCCTGGGCGCGGCCGTGGCCGAGGCCCGAGGCTGACACAGGTCGCCCGCTGAGGGGGCGTGAACGGGATCCGGGGCAGCGGCCCTGCTCCCGCTCACGCCCCCTCAGCCGTCCCCGGGGCAGTCTCAGTTCGCCGGCGGGTTGCCGCCGATCTCCCAGATGTACCCGTCCAGGTCGGCGAAGCTCGCGGTGCGCGGGCCCCACGGCCGGTTCACCGGACCGTTGAGCAGTTGCACCCCCGCCGCCGTCAGCCGCTCCACCCGGGCGTCCACGTCCGCCACCTCCACGGTGAGCACCACCCGCGCGCCCGCCGACCGGTCAGCGGCGACGGCCGGCTCGATCAGCTCGGGCACGGCCGGCTCGTGCAGCAGGTTGACGATCGAGCTCCCGAACCGGAACGCCGCCGAGGCCTCGTCCTCGAAGATCGGCGAGCACTCGAAGACAGTCCGGTAGAACTCCTTCGCCGCCGTCAGGTCCCGCACGAAGATCGTGGTGGCGGCGATCCCGCCGGCCCAGCTGGTCGTCATGGTCCGTGTCCTCCCGTGGTCGATGTGGTCGATGTGGTCGGGAGACTAGCGCCAGGGACTGTCAGCCGACCGGAGCCGGACCAGGTGTCAGTCGCAGGGCGCCCGCCTCGAGGGCGTACAGGACCACCGCGCCGTTCCCGGCGCGCACCGTGAACATCTCCTCGGGCGTGCGCCCTTCGATGATCAGGCGCAGGGCCCGGAGGGTGGTGCCGTGCGTGACGGCGACGAGGTTCGCGCCGGCGGCGAGCCGGGGTGCGGCCCCGTCCAGCCAGGGGCCGACCCGCCGCACGACGTCCTGGAGCGACTCGCCGACCGGGAGCTCCTCGCCGGCCTCGGGGTGCCCGTCCCGGTGCCGGGACTGACGTGGGTCGTCCGCGGCGACGGCCGGCGGCCGGACGTCCCACCCCCACCGCCACTGCTCGACCAGCTCCCGGCCGTGGAGTGCGGCGAACTCGGCATGGCCGCCGCCCTCCAGAGCGCCCACGTGGCGCTCGTTCAGCCGCCAGTCGCGCACCACCCGGGGGCAGAGGCCCGGCAGCTCGCCCAGGGCGATCGCCGCCGTGTCGACCGCCCGGCGCAGCTTCGAGGTGTGGACTTCGTGCCAGCCGATGCCGCTCCGCGCGAGCACGGCACCGGCGGCCCGGGCGTCCTGCCGGCCCTTCGCGGTCAGGGCTTCGTCCGCCCACCCGGTGAAGCGGCCGGATCGGTTCCAGGCCGTCTCACCGTGCCTGACGAGCGCCAGGTAGGTCATGGCGTGCGTCCCCCCGTCCCAGATCCGGTTCCACGACGGAGATCATGGCACGGGGGGCGGAGCCCGCCGGCCGGCCGGTGCCTGGGTCAGACACCCCATGACGTTTGAGGTCAAGCGGCATGGAGGTGGGCGTGGTGCGACCAGGCGGTCGCTTCGTCGTATCGGGTGCGGGTCTTGA
>NZ_JBEOWY010000056.1:0-56410 GCF_040296285.1 Kitasatospora sp. NPDC002227 | reverse complement strand
TGCGCATCATCCGGGTGATCACCGACATCGGCATGCACCTGCTTCTCACGATCCCCGCCGACTCCCCCTTCCACCCCGGCGCTCCGTGGAGGGCTGGCAGCGCAGTTCCCCGCGCCCCTGCTTTTCCTAGCCCAGGTGCGTACGGACGGCCTCGGCGAGCCGCTCCGCCACGGCCTTCGCCTGCACCTGGTCCGCCGCCTCGACCATGACCCGCACCAGCGGCTCCGTCCCCGACGGCCGCAGCAGGACGCGCCCGGTGGAGCCCAGCTCCTCCTCGGCCTCCTTGACCGCCGCCGCCAGCGGCGCCGAGCAGCCGACCCGGGCCTTGTCGACGCCCTTGACGTTGATCAGCAGCTGCGGCAGCCGCGTCATCACCGAGGCGAGGTCGGCCAGCGTCTGCTTGGTGGCCGCCAGGCGGGCGCCGAGCATCAGGCCGGTCAGCGTGCCGTCGCCGGTGGTCGCGTGGTCGAGCAGGATGACGTGACCGGACTGCTCGCCGCCCAGCGCGAAGCCGTGCTGCTTCATCTCCTCGAGCACGTACCGGTCGCCGACCGCGGTCTGCACCAGCTCGATGCCCTCGCGCTCCATCGCCAGCTTGAAGCCCAGGTTGGACATCACGGTGGCCACGGCGGTGCCGCGCCGCAGGGTGCCGGCCTCCTTCATCGCGACGGCCAGGATGGCGAGGATCTGGTCCCCGTCCACCTCCTCGCCGTCCGCGTCGGCGGCCAGGCAGCGGTCGGCGTCGCCGTCGAGCGCGATGCCGAGGTCCGCCTTGTGCTCCAGCATCGCGGCGCGCAGCTTGTCCAGGTGGGTGGAGCCGACGCCGTCGTTGATGTTGAGGCCGGTCGGCTCGGCGCCGAGGGTGTAGACGACCTCGGCACCGGCCCGGGCGAAGGCCTCGGGGGCGACCCGGGCGGCCGCGCCGTGGGCACCGTCGATGACGACCTTGATGCCGTCCAGGCGGTTGGGCAGCACGGCGACCAGGTGGGCGACGTACTTGTCGAAGCCCTCCGTGTACTGGCGGACGCGGCCGACGGCGGCGCCGGTCGGGCGCTTCCAGTCCTCGTCGCCCACGCCGTAGCGGTCGTAGTGCGCCTCGATGGCGTCCTCGATCGCGTCGTCCAGCTTGTGGCCGCCGCGGGCCAGGAACTTGATGCCGTTGTCCGGCATGGCGTTGTGGCTCGCGGAGAGCATCACGCCGAAGTCGGCGCCGAGCGCGCCGGTGAGGTACGCCACAGCCGGGGTCGGCAGCACGCCGACCCGCAGCACGTCCACGCCGGCGCTGGCCAGGCCGGCGATCACGGCCGCCTCGAGGAACTCTCCGGAGGCACGCGGGTCACGGCCGACCACCGCGACCGGGCGGTGCCCGTCGAAGGCCCCCGCATCGCCGAGAACGTGCGCGGCGGCCACCGAGAGCCCCAGCGCCAGTTCGGCGGTCAGGCCCTCATTGGCCACACCGCGCACACCATCCGTACCGAAGAGTCGTCCCACTGCCTGGCCTTCCGTCTTGCCCGTACCCGGATCATCTCTGCCTCCCCCGCCTCCGCACAGGCGCACGGGGAGAGAAAGCACGACGCCCCGGAGCACACGGGGTGCTCCGGGGCGTACACCTGCACCCAAGGGTGCGGGCCATCGGAGATGGCACGCCCCCCGGCGGAGGTGATTAGCGCTTGCTGTACTGCGGCGCCTTGCGGGCCTTCTTGAGACCGGCCTTCTTGCGCTCGACGGCACGCGCGTCACGCATGAGGAAACCGGCCTTCTTGAGGGCGGGACGGTTGTTGTCCACGTCCGCCTCGTTCAGCGCACGGGCGACGCCGAGGCGCAGCGCGTAGGCCTGACCGGAGACGCCGCCACCCGAGATACGGGCGACAACGTCGTAACGGCCGTCGAGCTCGAGGAGCTTGAAGGGCTCGTTCACGGTCTGCTGGTGCACCTTGTTGGGGAAGTAGTTCTCCAGGGTGCGACCGTTGATCTTCCACTTGCCGGTGCCCGGGACGATACGCACGCGGGCGATCGCCTCCTTGCGACGGCCGAGGCCGGCGCCGGGGATGGCCTCGCCGAAGCGGCCGGCCAGGGACTCGGAGGTGTAGGTCTCCTCGGAGGTGAACTCCTCGACGGAACCGTCGAAGTCGTCCTCGATCTCGAGGGGGGTCTCAATGGCAGTCTCGGCCACGGTGTTCCTCAGCTTTTCAGTGATGGGGGGGCTTGTGGCCGGAATTACTGCGCGACCTGGGTGATCTCGAACGGCACCGGCTGCTGGGCAGCGTGCGGGTGCACGTCGCCCGAGTAGACCTTGAGCTTCGAGAGCATCTGACGACCCAGGGAGTTCTTGGGAACCATGCCCTTGATGGCCTTCTCGACGGCCTTCTCCGGGTTGTTGGCAAGGAGGTCGTCGTAGCGGACCGAGCGGAGACCGCCCGGGAAGCCGCTGTGGCGGTAGGCCAGCTTCTGGGACTTCTTGTTCCCGGAGAGGTGCACCTTGTCGGCGTTGATGATGATGACGAAGTCACCAGTGTCAACGTGCGGCGCGTAGATCGCCTTGTGCTTGCCCCGGAGGAGGTTGGCGGCCTGGGAGGCCAGGCGGCCGAGCACGACGTCGGTCGCGTCGATGACGTGCCACTGACGCTGGACGTCGCCGGGCTTGGGGCTGTACGTACGCACGGTCGTAGCCTTCGCTTTTCAGTGAGTGTGTCCTGACAGGAGCACCTGGGCGGGAGATCAGCCTGGTCCCACTTGGACGCAATTCAAGGGGGAGCCGCTGGTCGTCGGCCTGGGTGTCTCCGGCGTACCGACCTCTCACGTGAGATGGAGCGAGCCAATACGCACAACAAGCGCCCAGCCTACCGGCCGGACTCGTACGGGTCAAAAACGCTCAGCGATCGCGCCTGACGCGCTGCTCGTCCCAGACCGGCTCGGGCGACTCGTACACGTTCCCATCACTGCCGAAGACCAGGAAGCGGTCGAAGGTCTTGGCGAACCACCGGTCGTGCGTCACACAGAGCACCGTGCCCTCGAAGGCCTCCAGGCCCTCCTGCAGCGCCTCGGCGCTCTCCAGGTCGAGGTTGTCGGTGGGCTCGTCGAGCAGCAGGGCCGTCACACCGTCGAGCTCCAGCTTGAGGATCATCAGGCGGGCCTGCTGGCCGCCGGAGAGCGACTCGAACTTCTGCTCCTCCTGCCGGTCCAGCTCGTACCGGCGCAGCGCGCCCATCGCGGCGCCGCGGCTGAGCGCGTGCTCCTCCTCGATGATCGAGCGCACCGTGCGGCCGAGCAGCTCGGGGTGGGCGTGGGTCTGGCGGAAGTGGCCGGGCACCACGCGGGCGCCCAGGCGGAAGCCGCCGGAGTGCTTGACCGTCTCGTCGCCCGCGAGCAGCCGCAGGAAGTGCGACTTGCCGGAGCCGTTGGAGCCCAGCACGGCGACCCGCTGGCCGTAGAAGACCTCCAGGTCGAAGGGCTTCATCAGACCGGTGAGCTCCAGCTGCTCGATGGTGAGCGCGCGCACGCCGGTGCGGCCGCCCTTGAGCCGCATGGTGATGTTCTGCTCGCGGGGCGGCTCCTCCGGGCGGCCGGCCTCCTCGAACTTCTTGAGCCTGGTCTGCGCGGCCGCGTAGCGGGTGGCGAGCGCGTGGCTGACCGAGGCCGCCTGGCGCAGGTTGACCACCAGCTTCTTCAGCTTGGCGTGTTCTTCGTCCCACCGGCGGCCGAGCTCCTCGAAGCGGGCGAAGCGCTCCTTGCGGGCCTCGTGGAAGGAGTCGAAGCCGCCACCGTGCACCCAGACGCTGCTGCCGCCCCCGCCGAAGCCCGACTCGATGCTGATGATCTTGTCGGCACAGCGGGAGAGCAGCTCGCGGTCGTGCGAGATGAACAGCACGGTCTTGGGGGTGGCCTTGATGGCCTCCTCGAGCCAGCGCTTGCCCGGCACGTCCAGGTAGTTGTCCGGCTCGTCGAGCAGCAGGACCTCCTCCGGCCCGCGCAGCAGCGCCTCCAGGACGAGCCGCTTCTGCTCACCGCCGGAGAGCGTGTTCAGGCCGCGGAACTGGGCCCGGTCGAAGGGGGTGCCGAGGGCCGCCATGGTGCAGACGTCCCAGGTGGTCTCGTACTCGTAGCCGCCTACGTCGGCCCAGTCCGAGAGCGCCTGGGCGTAGGCCATCTGCGTCTTCTCGTCCTCCTGGGCCATCATCGCCAGCTCCGCGGCGTCCACCGCGCGGGCCGCCTTGGCGATCCGCTCCGGTGCGACCGAGACCAGCAGGTCACGGACGGAGGCGTCGGCCGGGAGGGCGCCCGGGGTCTGCTTGGCGTCCTCCCGCCCGGTGGTGCCGACGAACTGGCGCATCACGCCGAGCCCGCCGCTCACCGTGACGGAGCCGCCGTGCGACTGGGTGTCCCCCGCGATCATGCGCAGCAGCGTGGTCTTGCCCGCGCCGTTGGCCCCCACCAGCGCGACGGCCGAACCCTCGCCGACCCGGAAGGACGCGTCGTCGAACAGCACCCGCCCGTCCGGCAGGTAGTACTCAAGGTGCGAAATCTCGACGTGTCCCATAGGTCGGATTTTGCTACGCCGGGGGGCCGGTGCCCAAATGCATTTCGGTACCGATCCGGCACTCGCCCGAGGCAGCGTCGGGCCCATGCCCTAATATTCGCGCTTATGAGCGATGGTTGGGCGGGGACCCCGGAGTCAGGACAGCAGCACGAGCAGCCGGAGCAGGCCGCCCAGCAGCCCGAGCAGGACTACCAGCTGGCGCCGCATCAGCAACAGCAGCCGATGCAGCAGCAGCCGGTGCAGCAGCAGCCGCCGGTCCAGCAGCAGCCGGTCCACCCCGGCCAGCAGCAGCTCGGGGGCTTCCCCCCGCAGGCCGTGCCGCCGCAGCAGCAGGCGTACGGCTTCGGGCAGCCCCAGGACCCGTACAACCAGCAGCCGCCGCAGTCCGGTTACGGCTACCCGCAGCAACAGCACCCCCAGCAGTACCCGCCGCAGCAGAGCGGCGGCTACAGCTACCAGCCGCAGCCGCAGCCCGCCGCCCCCGCCGAGCCCGACTGGCAGTCGATGGCCGAGCAGCAGGAGACGGACGCCCGCAAGCGCAAGCTGCGCCTGGGCCTGGGCATCGGCGTGGTCGTCGCCGCCCTGGTGGCCGGCGGCGTGGTGCTCGCCGTCAACAAGTCCGGGGACGACACCAAGCCGATCGCGAAGCCCACCGTCACCCCCTCGCCGACCCACACCATCGCGGGGCCGAAGTCGGTGCTCGAAGTCCTCAGCGACGAGAAGTACGACGGGTCCGCGACCACCGAGGCCAAGCTGTTCCCGCTGGACCACGTGGTCATCCGGGGTCAGAGCTACGCCCGCACCGCGACCGAGGGCACCAAGACCGGCGGCTGCGCCCAGCCGGTCACCCCCGACCTCGCGGCGGTGCTCACGACCAACAACTGCGTCAAGGTGCACCGGGCGACCTACCTCAACGGCGGCGTCGGCGTGACCCTCGGCATCGCCGAGTTCTCCACCGCCGCGCAGGCCGACACCGTCAAGGCCTCCAAGACCGGCAGCCTGCTCTCCCTCTCGGGCGCGGGCATCACGCCGGCCTTCTGCCGCGGCGTCACCTGCGTGAGCAGCCAGGACTCGCTGGGCCGGTTCGTCTTCTTCACCATCGCGGGCAAGACCGACAACTCCCCCGCCGTGGCCGGCGACACGGCCTCGCTGCAGGCCAGCTCGGACCTCGCGTACTTCGCCCGCCAGTTCCTGACGGAGCGTGGCGAGTCCGAGCTGAAGGAGCTGCAGGCGGCCGGCCAGGCTCCCCCGCCGCCGCCCAGCCCCTCGGCCACCCTCAGCACCTCGCCGAGCCCCAGCCACTGAGCGGCCCGAGCGCCCTTCCGCAGGCCGACTGACCCCTGGTCAGTCGGCCTGCGGCGTCTGCGGCTCCTGGCCCGGCAGGGTGCGCATCCGCCGGGCCGTCCGGTTCCGCTCGGCGAGCTGGTCGTCGGCCGGGTAGCCGACCTCCTCCAGCGTCAGCCCGTACGGACGGATGACGTTGACCGCGGAGTTGCGCACCCCGCCGGCCAGCACCTCGCCCGGGAACTCCACCGGCCGGTGCCCGTCCCCGACCAGCAGCATCGCGCCCACCAGGGCCCGGACCATGTTGTGGCAGAAGGCGTCCGCCCGCACGGTGGCCACCGCGAGCGAACCCTCCTGGGTGCCGTAGCCGTCCACCGGCACGCGGTCCCAGTGCAGCTCCAGCAGGGTGCGGATGGTGGTCGCGCCCTCGCGCTTCTTGCAGTACGCCGCGAAGTCGTGCTCGCCGAGCAGCAGCTTCGCCGCCTGGTTCATCTTCTCGATGTCCAGCGGCCGGTCGTGCCAGAGCACGTGCCCGCGCACCAGCGGATCCACCCCGCCCGGGTGGTCGGCCACCCGGTACGCGTACCGCCGCCAGATCGCCGAGAACCGCGCGTCGAAGCCCGCCGGGGCCTCGGCCACCCGGAAGATCCGCACGTCCGCCGGCAGCCGCCCGGCCAGGCGCCGCCGCAGCTTCTCCCCGTGCTCGGCCCACAGCTCGACCGGCAGGTCCACGTGCGCCACCTGCCCGCGCGCGTGCACCCCGGCGTCGGTGCGCCCGGCCACGGTCAGCGGGTAGAGCTCGGAGCTGCGCGTGACGATCTGCAGCGCGCTCTCGATCTCCTCCTGCACCGTCCGCTGCCCGCCGCGCTGCCGCGCCCAGCCGGAGAACTCCGCCCCGTGGTACGCCAGGTCCAGCCGGATGCGCACGTACCCGTCCGCCGGGCCGTCCTTCACCGGCGGCCGCTCGGCGCAGTCGTTCACCACATCTACTCCCGTACATAGAGAACGGGCCCGCTCCCCGAAGGGGGAACGGGCCCAGCTCACACCTGGCGGTGTCAGGCGGTCTCGACCTCGTCAGCCGGGGTCTCGACGGCGGCGGCAGCGTCCTCGGCGGCAGCCTCCTTCGAGGCACGCTTGGTGGCGGCCTCGGCCTCGCCAACGGCGGTCTGCGCGACGGTGAGCGCCTCGACCAGCTCGATCACGGCCATCGGGGCGTTGTCGCCACGACGGGTGCCGATCTTGGTGATGCGGGTGTAACCACCGGGGCGGTTCTCGTAGCGCGGCGCGATCTCGGTGAAGAGGGTGTGCAGCACAGCCACGTCGGTGATCGTCTTGCGGACGATGCGACGGTTGTGGATGTCGCCCTTCTTGGCCTTGGTGATCAGCTTCTCAGCCAGCGGGCGCATCCGACGGGCCTTGGCCTCGGTCGTGGTGATGCGGCCGTACTGGAAGAGCTCCCGGCAGAGGCCGGCGAGCAGCAGCGGCTCGTGGTGCGGGCCGCCGCCGAGGCGGGCACCCTTCGCGGGACGGGGCATGGTAGCTCCTTAAATCTCCGACTCCGGCCGTATCAGGTACCGGAGCGGGCGCCTGCGCACTGTGCTCAGGCGGCTTGGTCTCACAACATCGAACAGGGGGCGACCCGAGGGCCGCCCCCGTCCAAACTCAGTACTGCTCGGTCTCCGCGTAACCCGCGTCGTCCAGGTCGTCGGCGCCGAAGGCGTCGGCGGCGGCGGTCGGGTCGAACCCGGGCGGGCTGTCCTTGAGCGCCAGGCCCATGCCGGCCAGCTTCGCCTTGACCTCGTCGATCGACTTCGCACCGAAGTTGCGGATGTCGAGCAGGTCGGCCTCGGAGCGGGCGACGAGCTCACCCACGGTGTGGATGCCCTCGCGCTTGAGGCAGTTGTACGACCGAACGGTGAGCTCGAGCTCCTCGATCGGCAGGGCGAGATCAGCGGCCAGGGCGGCGTCCGTCGGGGACGGGCCCATGTCGATGCCCTCGGCGTCGATGTTCAGCTCGCGGGCGAGACCGAACAGCTCGACCAGGGTCTTACCGGCCGAGGCCATGGCGTCACGGGGGCGCATGGCGGGCTTGGTCTCGACGTCGACGATGAGCTTGTCGAAGTCGGTCCGCTGCTCGACACGGGTGGCCTCGACCTTGTAGGTGACCTTCAGCACGGGGCTGTAGATCGAGTCGACCGGGATGCGGCCGATCTCCTGGCCGGAAGCCTTGTTCTGCACGGCGGAGACGTAGCCGCGACCGCGCTCGACGGTCAGCTCCATCTCCAGCTTGCCCTTGCCGTTCAGCGTGGCGAGGACCAGCTCGGGGTTGTGCACCTCGACACCGGCCGGGGGCGCGATGTCGGCGGCGGTGACCACACCCGGGCCCTGCTTGCGCAGGTACATCACGACCGGCTCGTCGTGCTCCGAGGAGACGACCAGCTGCTTGATGTTGAGGATGAGGTCGGTCACGTCCTCCTTGACACCCGGCACGGTGGTGAACTCGTGCAGGACACCGTCGATCCGGATGCTGGTGACAGCGGCGCCGGGGATCGAGGAGAGGAGGGTGCGGCGGAGAGAGTTGCCGAGGGTGTAGCCGAAGCCCGGCTCGAGCGGCTCGATCACGAACCGCGAGCGGAACTCGTCGACGACCTCTTCGGTCAGCGAAGGACGCTGAGCGATCAGCATGTTTTCAGATCCTCACAGGTAGGACTCGGCACCCACTATTTGATGCCGAACAGAACCAGCGTACGGGGTCCGGCTCGAAACCGGACCCCGTACGAGGTTTAAAGCGACCAACCAGCCCGAAGGCGCCGGATCAAACGCGGCGACGCTTCGGCGGACGGCAGCCGTTGTGCGGGGTGGGGGTGACGTCCTGGATCGAGCCGACCTCGAGGCCGGTGGCCTGGAGGGAGCGGATCGCGGTCTCGCGGCCGGAGCCCGGACCCTTGACGAAGACGTCAACCTTGCGCATGCCGTGCTCCTGCGCACGACGCGCGGCGGCCTCGGCGGCCATCTGCGCGGCGAACGGGGTGGACTTGCGCGAGCCCTTGAAGCCGACGTGGCCGGCGGAGGCCCAGGAGATCACGTTGCCCGAGGGGTCGGTGATCGAAACGATGGTGTTGTTGAACGTGCTCTTGATGTGAGCGTGCCCGTGAGCGACGTTCTTCTTTTCCTTGCGGCGGATCTTCTTCGCGCCGGCAGCCTGACGACCCTTGGGGGGCATAAGTCTGTTCTCCTACTGAGGTGGTCGGTCCGCTGACCCGCGGGCCGGAGGGATGTCCGGTTACGGGACGGACTACTTCTTGCCCGGCTTCTTCTTACCGGCGATCGCGCGACGCGGGCCCTTGCGGGTACGCGCGTTGGTGTGGGTGCGCTGGCCGCGGACGGGCAGACCGCGGCGGTGACGCAGACCCTCGTAGCAGCCGATCTCGACCTTGCGGCGGATGTCGGCGGCCACCTCGCGGCGGAGGTCACCCTCGACCGTGAAGTTGGCGTCGATGTACTGCGCGAGCTTGACGAGGTCGTCCTCGGAGATGTCGCGGACGCGGACGTCCGGGTTCACACCGGTCTCGGCCAGCGACTGCTGGGCGCGGGTACGGCCGATGCCGTAGACGTAGGTGAGGGCGATCTCGATCCGCTTCTCACGCGGGAGATCAACGCCGGCGAGGCGTGCCATTCAAGGCTCCTGTGGTTCTTTCAGAGGTCTTACGTGCTACCTACTCGATGTCTCTCGACAAGGAGCCCCGGCCTCTGTACCGGGGGTGGCAGTCCGTCCTCGAGGGACGGATCGGGCAGCCCGCGTATGACGTGGTGCGCGTCGCGCGAAGTACTACGAGAAATGCTGGGGAGCGATCAGCCCTGGCGCTGCTTGTGGCGCAGGTTGTCGCAGATCACCATGACCCGGCCGTGGCGGCGGATCACCTTGCACTTGTCGCAGATCTTCTTGACGCTCGGCTTGACCTTCATGATTCAGGTTCTCCGGGTCTAGATCTGAACGTTCTTACTTGTAGCGGTAGACGATCCGGCCGCGAGTCAGGTCGTAGGGGCTGAGCTCCACGACGACCCGGTCATCCGGGAGGATGCGGATGTAGTGCATACGCATCTTGCCGCTGATGTGCGCGAGGACCTTGTGACCGTTCTGCAGCTCAACCTTGAACATGGCGTTCGGGAGAGACTCGATCACGGTGCCCTCGATCTCAATGGCGCCTTGCTTCTTTGCCATGAACTGCGAGATCCACCTTCCGGGGACGGCTACCGTATGCGGCACGCTCGTGCGAACCTGGGTTCACCCCGACCCCGAAGGGAAGAGGGCGTGCTGAAGCACGCTACGAGTGAGCCGACAGTCCATCTTACATGACGTGGACGCCGACCTTGCCGACGACGGCGGTGCACGCGGAGCACCGGGTGGCCGCCTCGGGGATCTCGGTCAGGCACTCCGGGCAGGGGCGCTTGGGCGTCTTGGGCTTCTTCGGCATGTAGCGCGCGGTCGCCTTGGTGACCGGGAGCACGACGCAGAAGTAGAGCACCGCGGCCGTCATCATGAACGCGATCAGCACGTTCAGGAACTCGCCGTACGGGAACGTGACCCCGACCACGGTGAACTTGTAGGTGCTGAAGTCACCGGTGGCCCCGACCACGACCCCGACCAGCGGGGTGAGGAAGGCCTTGACGAAGCCCGTGACCACGGCGGTGAACGCCGAACCGATCACGATGCCGACGCCCATGTCGACGACGTTGCCGCGCATCAAGAAGTCACGGAAGCCCTTGAGCACTGGGTACCACCCCTATTGTCCGATTTTGCCTGCGGTCAAGCCCCAGACAATACCGGTTCAGCCCAGCGGGTCGGGAGCGGCGGTGACGCCGAGCGCCGCCAGCTGCGCCTTGCCGCCGTCGAAGGCGGTCAGCACCAGCGGGCCCTGCTCGGTGACGGCCACCGAGTGCTCCCAGTGCGAGGCCCAGGTGCCGTCGGTGGTGACGACCGTCCAGTCGTCCTCGAGCACCTCGGTGTGCGGGGTGCCGAGCGAGACCATCGGCTCGATCGCCAGCACGGTGCCGGGGATCAGCTTCGGGCCGCGGCCGCGGCCGCGCTCGACGTAGTTCAGCACGTGCGGCTCCATGTGCATCGCGGTGCCGATGCCGTGGCCGCCGTAGCCCTCGGTGATGCCCCACTTGCCCTTGGGCGGCAGGGGCTGGCGGCGGATGAAGCCCTCGATCGCCTTGGAGACGTCGGAGAGCCGGTTGCCCTTCTTCATCTGGGCGATGCCGGCCCACATCGAGCCCTCGGTGACCCGGCTGAGCATCTCCACCTCGGGGCGGACCTCGCCGACCGCGACGGTGATGGCCGCGTCTCCGTGCCAGCCGTCCACGATGGCGCCGCAGTCGATCGAGATGACGTCGCCCTCCTGGAGCACCCGGGGGCCGGGGATGCCGTGCACGACCTCATTGTTCACCGAGGCGCAGATCACGCCGGGGAACCACAGGCCGCCGTGGTCGGCGCGGAAGTTGGAGGTGGCGCCGTGGTCGGCGATCACCTTCGACGCGATGTCGTCGAGGTCCTGGGTGCTCACCCCGGGGGCCACCGCCTCGCGGCAGGCCTTGAGCGCCTCGGCGACGACCAGCCCGGCCACCCGCATCTTCGCGATCTGCTCGGGGGTCTTGATCTCCACCATCTGGTCACGCCTTCCAAAGTCGTCGCCGCCCGGTCCTTGCCGGACGGCCGTGCACACTCTTACCACCGTACGACGCCGTACGGCCGTGGCGCCCCGAGCGGGGTGCCACGGCCGTACGGCGTAGGAAAAAACTCTTCAGCTGTGTCAGCCGGCCGAGCTGTCGCTCTTCAGCGCCTCGATCGCGCGGTCGGTGACCTCGTTCACCTTGCCGAGCGCGGAGATGGTCGAGACCACACCCTGCGCCTGGTAGTAGGCGATGATCGGCTCGGTCTCCGTGTGGTAGACGTCGAGCCGGTTGCGGACCGTCGACTCGGTGTCGTCGGCGCGCTGGTACAGCTCGCCGCCGCACTCGTCGCAGACACCCTCGACAGCCGGGGCGTTGTAGTCCACGTGGTACACGTGGCTGCCGTCGTTGCGGCACAGCCGGCGACCGGCGATGCGCTTGACGACCTCGTCCTCGGGGACCTCCAGGTCCAGCACCCCGTCGAGCTTGATACCCCACTCGGCGAGGATCCCGTCCAGCGCCTCGGCCTGCGCGAGGTTCCGCGGGAAGCCGTCGAGGAGGAAGCCCTGGGCCGCGTCGGCCTGGGCCATCCGGTCCTTGGCCATCCCGATGGTCACCTCGTCCGGCACCAGCTGGCCGGCGTCCATGTAGGACTTGGCAGCCTTGCCGAGCTCGGTGCCCTGGCCGATGTTGGCCCGGAAGAGGTCGCCGGTGGAGATGTGGGGGATGGACAGGGTCTTGGCGAGCAGGTGCGCCTGAGTACCCTTCCCGGCCCCGGGAGGTCCGACGAGGACGATACGCATCAGCGGAGGAACCCTTCGTAATTACGCTGCTGGAGCTGGCTCTCGATCTGCTTCACAGTTTCGAGTCCGACACCGACGATGATGAGGATGCTGGTACCGCCGAACGGGAAGTTGGTCTGTGCGCCGAAGGCCACCAGGGCGATCAGCGGAACCAGGGCGATCAGCCCCAGGTACAGCGAACCAGGCCACGTGATGCGGGTAAGCACGTAGTTAAGGTACTCGGCAGTCGGGCGGCCGGCCCGGATGCCCGGGATGAAGCCACCATACTTCTTCATATTGTCGGCGACTTCCTCGGGGTTGAACGAGATCGCGACGTAGAAGAAGGCGAAGAAGACGATCAGGACGAAGTAGGTGGCCATGTAGATCGGGTGGTCACCCTTGACGAAGTTCGTCCGCACCCACGTCGCCCAGCCGGCCTGGCTGTTGGTCAGCTGGACCACCAGCGACGGGATGTACAGCAGGGACGAGGCGAAGATGACCGGGATGACACCGGCCTGGTTGACCTTCAGGGGGATGTAGGTCGAGGTGCCGCCGAAGGCCCGGCGGCCGATCATGCGCTTCGCGTACTGCACCGGGATCCGGCGCTGGGCCTGCTCGACGAAGATGACCAGGATCACCACGACGACGCCCACGGCGATGACGCTGAAGAACTCGACCCAGCCGCCACCGATCTTGCCGGACTGCTTGATGCCCCACATCGAGGCGGGGAAGCCGGAGGCGATCGAGGTGAAGATCAGGATGGACATGCCGTTGCCGATGCCGCGGTCGGTGACGAGCTCACCGAGCCACATGATCACCGTGGTGCCGGCGGTCATCGTGATGACCATGGTGGCGATCCGGAACACCGAGGTGTCCGGGACGATCTCGTTCGCCACCGGGCAGCCGGAGAACAGCGCACCGCTGGAGGCCGTCGCCACGATGCCGGTGCCCTGGAGCACGGCGAGGGCGATGGTCAGGTAGCGGGTGTACTGCGTGATCTTCGCGGTGCCGGCCTGGCCCTCCTTCTTCAGGGCCTCGAGCCGCGGGATCACCACGGTGAGGAGCTGGAGGATGATGCTGGCCGTGATGTACGGCATGATGCCGAGCGCGAAGATCGTCAACTGCAGCAGCGCGCCACCGCTGAAGAGGTTGACGAGGCCGAAGAGGCCGCTGCTCTTGGTCGCGCTGATGCACTGGTTGACGGCCTTGAAGTCCACGCCAGGCACGGGAATGTGCGCACCGACCCGGTACAGAGCCACGATGCCCAGCGTGAAGAGCAGCTTCTTGCGCAGGTCGGGCGTCTTGAACGCCCGCGCGAACGCACTGAGCACGGTGCCTCCTGCGCCCCCCGCACGTCGTCGGCGGGAGGGTCGGTCCTGATGAGTGGGGAGCGGGCCCGGTGGGGCCCTGGGCTTGCGGGGTTCCCTCGGGGCCGCCAGGGCAAGCCTGGGCGCAGCCTACAAGGGAACTCCACGGACTCTAACAGTGTGTGGGTACCGGGAAGAAGCGTGTGTGGCCACCACCCCACTGACGGGGTACGGGATGCCCGGATTTGACACACTAAGAGCCCGGCCGCTACAGCCCCCGTGCAGCACGAAGCCCCGTACCTCCCAAGGGAGATACGGGGCTTCGAGTAAGTCAGCTAGCTCAGAGGAGCTCGGTGACCGTACCGCCGGCGGCGGTGATCTTCTCGGCGGCGGAGCCGGAGACGGCGTCAACCGTCACCTGCAGCGCGACGGAGATCTCGCCCTGGCCGAGGACCTTGACGAGCTCGTTCTTCCGAACGGCGCCCTTCGCGATCAGGTCGGCCACGGTGACCTCGCCACCAGCCGGGTAGAGCTCGGCCAGCTTGTCCAGGTTCACGACCTGGAACTGCTTGTGGGCCGGGTTCTTGAAGCCCTTCAGCTTCGGCAGACGCATGTGGAGGGGCATCTGCCCACCCTCGAAGCGCGCCGGAACCTGGTAGCGGGCCTTGGTGCCCTTGGTACCACGACCAGCGGTCTTACCCTTGGACGCCTCACCACGACCGACACGGGTCTTGGCGGTCTTGGCACCCGGGGCGGGACGCAGGTTGTGGAGCTTGAGCGGGTTGGTGTCCGACATTTCAGTCCACCTCCTCAACCGTGACGAGGTGACGAACGGTGTGGACCATGCCGCGGATCTCCGGGCGGTCCTCCTTCACCACGGTGTCGTTCAGCCGCTTCAGCCCCAGCGAACGCAGGGTGTCACGGTGGTTCTGCTTGCTACCGATGTACGACTTGGTCTGGGTGACCTTCAGGCGAGCCATCAGGCGCTCACCCCAGCCGCACGGGCCCGGAGCAGGGCGGCCGGAGCCACGTCCTCCAGGGGCAGGCCACGACGGGCGGCGATCTCCTCGGGGCGCACGAGGCCCTTCAGAGCAGCCACGGTGGCGTGCACGATGTTGATCGCGTTGTCCGAGCCGAGCGACTTCGACAGGATGTCGTGGACGCCGGCGCACTCCAGGACGGCACGCACCGGGCCACCGGCGATAACACCGGTACCGGGGGACGCCGGCTTCAGCAGCACGACGCCGGCGGCCTTCTCACCCTGGATGGGGTGCGGGATGGTGCCCTGGATACGGGGGACCTTGAAGAAGTTCTTCTTGGCCTCCTCAACACCCTTGGCGATGGCGGCCGGAACCTCCTTCGCCTTGCCGTAACCGACACCCACGGTGCCGTCACCGTCGCCCACCACGACCAGCGCGGTGAAGCTGAAGCGGCGACCACCCTTGACAACCTTGGCAACACGGTTGATCGCGACAACGCGCTCGACGTAAGCGGTCTTCTCGACGACCGGGGCGTTGCCCTGACCGTCACGCTTACGGTCGCGCCGCTCGCCACCCGTGCCGCGACCGGCGCCGCCTTCGCGGCGCTGGGGTCCAGCCATTGGAATTACCTCTCTCGTTTACGTCCGTCGACAGAGTCGACGAGCGGCTTAGAAGTCGAGCCCGGCCTCGCGAGCCGCGTCCGCCAGGGCGGCGATGCGGCCGGCGTACCGGTTGCCCGCGCGGTCGAAAACGACCGACTCGATGCCGGCGGCCTTGGCGCGCTCGGCGACCAGGCTCCCGACCTTCTTGGCCAGCTCGGTCTTGTCGCCCTCGGCGCCCTTGATGGACACGTCGAGGGTGGACGCCGACGCCAGGGTGTGACCCTTGGCGTCGTCGATGACCTGGGCGACCATGTGACGGTTCGAGCGGGTCACGACGAGGCGCGGACGCACCTCGGTACCGGTGACGCGCTTGCGAACGCGGATGGCGCGGCGCTTGCGGGCGGCGTTCTTGTAGGCGTTGCCCTTGCCGATCTTGACAGAGACGCTCATCGCTTACTTACCACTCTTTCCGACCTTGCGGCGGATGACCTCGCCCGCGTACTTGACACCCTTGGCCTTGTACGGGTCGGGCTTGCGCAGCTTGCGGATCTTGGCAGCGACCTCGCCGACCTTCTGCTTGTCGATGCCGTCCACGTGGAACTTGGTGGGCGACTCGACGACGAAGGAGATGCCCTCCGGCGCCTCGACCAGGATCGGGTGGCTGTAGCCGAGCTGGAACTCCATGTCGGAGCCCTTCGCCGCGACACGGTAACCAACACCGCTGATCTCCAGCGACTTGCGGTAGCCCGCGGTCACGCCGGTGATCATGTTCGCCACCAGCGTGCGGGTCAGGCCGTGGAGGGCCTTGTTCATCCGCTCGTCGTTCGGGCGGGTGACGGCCAGAACGCCGTCCTCACCCTTGCTGATCTCGATCGGCGCCTTGACCTCGTGGGAGAGGGAACCCTTGGGGCCCTTCACCGCAACAGTCTGGCCATCGATGGTGACGTCCACGCCGGCGGGAACCGAGATGGGCAGCCGTCCAATACGAGACATTGCTGTACCTCCGTTTCCCGAATTACCAGACGTAGGCGAGAACTTCTCCGCCTACGCCCTTCTTGGCAGCCTGCTTGTCCGTGAGGAGACCGGAGGACGTGGAGATGATCGCCACGCCCAGGCCGCCGAGGACCTTCGGCAGGTTGGTGGACTTTGCGTAAACACGCAGACCCGGCTTGCTGATGCGCTTGATGCCGGCGATGGAGCGCTCACGGTTGGGGCCGAACTTGAGGTCGATGGTCAGCTTCTTGCCGACCTCGCCCTCGGCGGGCTCCTCAACCTTCCAGGAGGCGATGTAGCCCTCCTGCTGCAGGATCTGGGCGACGTGCGCCTTGATCTTGCTAGCCGGCATCGCCACGGTGTCGTGGTATGCCGAGTTCGCGTTACGCAGACGAGTGAGCATGTCTGCGATCGGGTCGGTCATGGTCATGGTGGCCTCAGGCCTCTCTCGCCGTGGTTTCTCCGCGCCAGGTCCCCCCGCCGCACTCCGAGGAGTGCGGCAGGGGCACAGACGCAGGGGACCTGCGGCGTTAGTAAGACTAAGTGCGAGCCCTTCCACAGAAGGGCCGCGAGCATCCATGGAGATGCCGCGGCAGGGGGCCCGACCCCACTACCTTACGGGAGACCGTACGGCAGCCCAAATCTGGGCCATGTGGGGTCGGGCACCTAGCGTCGCTATGTGTGGCTAAGAGCCTGGATTACCAGGAGCTCTTGGTCACGCCCGGCAGCTCGCCGCGGTGGGCCATCTCACGGAGGCACACACGGCACAGGCCGAACTTGCGGTACACCGAGTGCGGGCGGCCGCAGCGCTGGCAGCGGGTGTAACCGCGGACAGCGAACTTCGGCTTACGCTCGGACTTCGCGATGAGGGACTTCTTCGCCATTGCCTACGCCTCCTTGAACGGGAAGCCCAGAGCGCGCAGGAGCGCCCGGCCCTCGTCGTCGGTCTGAGCGGTGGTCACGACGGTGATGTCCATACCGCGCTGACGGTCGACCTTGTCCTGGTCGATCTCGTGGAACATAACCTGCTCGGTCAGACCGAAGGTGTAGTTGCCACGGCCGTCGAACTGCTTGGGGGAGAGACCACGGAAGTCGCGGATACGCGGCAGAGCCAGCGACACCAGACGGTCCAGGAACTCCCACATGCGGTCACCACGGAGGGTGACGTGGGTGCCGATCGGCTGCCCCTCGCGCAGCTTGAACTGCGCGATGGACTTGCGGGCCTTGGTCACGGCCGGCTTCTGACCGGTGATCGCGGTCAGGTCCTTGATCGCACCCTCGATCAGCTTGGAGTCGCGGGCGGCCTCGCCCACACCCATGTTGACCACGACCTTGACCAGGCCGGGGATCAGCATGACGTTCTCGTACGAGAACTCCTCCTGCAGCTGGCCCTTGATCTCGGAGTTGTAACGCTCCTTGAGGCGGGGGGCCACCTTCTCAACAGTCGTCTCAGACATCAGATGTCCTCACCGGTCCGCTTGGCAACGCGGATCTTGTTGCCCTGGTCGTCGAAGCGGTAACCGACGCGGGTGACGACCTTCTTGCCGTCCTTCTCCACGACCAGCTGGACGTTGGAGACGTGGACGGGCGCCTCGACGGTGACAATGCCACCCTGGGTGCCCGGACCCGGCTTGGTGTGCTTCTTGACCCGGTTCACACCCTCGACCAGGACCTTGTTCTCAGCCGGCATGGCCTGAATGACCTTGCCCTGCTTGCCCTTGTCCTTGCCGGTGATGACCTGAACCAGGTCACCCTTCTTGATCTTCATGCTGTTCGCCATGAGTTAGAGCACCTCCGGCGCAAGCGAGATGATCTTCATGAACTTCTTGTCGCGCAGCTCGCGGCCCACCGGGCCGAAGATGCGGGTGCCACGGGGGTCACCATCGGTGTTCTTGAGGACGACAGCGGCGTTCTCGTCGAACCGGATGTACGAGCCGTCGGGACGACGACGCGACTTCACGGTGCGGACGACGACGCACTTGACGACGTCACCCTTCTTGACCGAACCACCGGGGATCGCGTCCTTGACGGTCGCGACGATGACGTCCCCGATACCGGCGTAGCGACGACCGGAACCACCGAGAACGCGGATGCAAAGGATTTCCTTCGCGCCCGTGTTGTCGGCGACACGCAGTCGCGACTCCTGCTGGATCACAGCTTTCTCCTGATCGTCAACGAGAGCTGGCGGGCCGGCCGCTGCTCACACCAGCGCCCACGAGGGACCTGGTGCACATACGGCCGTACCCGGACAACTTCGTTACTTGGCCTTCTCGAGGATCTCGACGACGCGCCAGCGCTTCGTCGCGGACAGCGGACGGGTCTCCGCGAGGAGCACCCGGTCACCGATGCCGCAGGCGTTGGTCTCGTCGTGCGCCTTCAGCTTGTTCGTACGGCGGATGACCTTGCCGTAGAGCGCGTGCTTGACGCGGTCCTCGACAGCGACGACGACGGTCTTGTCCATCTTGTCGCTGACGACCAGACCCTCGCGGGTCTTGCGGAAGCCGCGGGCCTCGGTCTCAGTGGTGTTCTCAGTCATCAGGCGTTCTCCACCGTCTCGATGCCCAGCTCGCGCTCGCGCATCAGGGTGTAGATCCGCGCGATGTCCTTACGGACGAGCTTGAGCCGTCCGTGGTTGTCGAGCTGCCCGGTCGCCGCCTGGAAGCGGAGGTTGAACAGCTCCTCCTTGGCCTCACGGAGCTTGGCAACGAGACCCTCGTTGTCGAGCTCACGAAGCTCTGCAGCCTTGGTGCCGGCCGACATCAGCTCTCACCGTCCTCGCGCCGGACAATCCGGCACTTCATCGGCAGCTTGTGCGCGGCGCGGGTGAGCGCCTCACGAGCAACCTTCTCGTTCGGGTACGACAGCTCGAACATGACCCGACCCGGGTGCACGTTCGCGATCCACCACTCCGGCGAACCCTTACCGGAACCCATGCGGGTCTCGGCCGGCTTCTTGGTGAGCGGGCGGTCCGGGTAGATGTTGATCCAGACCTTGCCGCCACGGCGGATGTGACGGGTGATCGCGATACGAGCGGACTCGATCTGACGGTTCGTCACGTAGGCCGGGGTGACGGCCTGGATGCCGAACTGGCCGAACGCCAGCTCGGTGCCACCCTTGGAGGCGCCACGGCGCTTCGGGTGGTGCTGCTTGCGGTGCTTGACCCTACGAGGGATCAGCATGGGGTCAGGCCTCCGTTCCGGTGCTCTCGGCAGCCGGCGTCTCCGTCACCGCGGCCGCGGGGGCCTCGGTGTTCTGGGGACGACGGGCGCCACGGGCGCCGCCACGCTCGCCACCACGGCCACCGCGCTCGCCGCCACGCGCGGGGCGGGCGTCGTTGCGGGCCGGGCGGTTGCCCGAGCGGGCAGCAGCGTTCTCAGCGCGGACCTCGGCGATGTTCTTGACGTCGCCCTTGTAGATCCAGACCTTCACGCCGATGCGGCCGAAGGTCGTCTTGGCCTCGAAGAAGCCGTAGTCGACGTTCGCACGAAGGGTGTGCAGCGGCACGCGACCCTCGCGGTAGAACTCCGAACGGCTCATCTCGGCGCCGCCGAGACGACCGGAGCACTGGACCTTGATGCCCTTGGCGCCCGACTTCATCGTGCCCTGCATGCTCTTACGCATGGCGCGACGGAAGGAGACGCGGGAGGACAGCTGCTCCGCGACGCCCTGAGCCACGAGCTGGGCGTCCAGCTCGGGGTTCTTGACCTCGAGGATGTTCAGCTGGACCTGCTTGCCGGTCAGCTTCTCGAGGTCGCCGCGGATGCGGTCGGCCTCGGTGCCACGGCGACCGATGACGATGCCGGGGCGAGCGGTGTGGATGTCAACGCGGACGCGGTCACGGGTGCGCTCGATCTCAACCTTCGAGATGCCGGCCCGCTCCATGCCCTTCGTCATCATGCGACGAATGGCAACGTCTTCCTTGACGTAGTCCTTGTACAGCTTGTCGGCGTACCAGCGGGACTTGAAGTCCGTGCTGATGCCGAGGCGGAACCCGTGCGGGTTAACCTTCTGGCCCATTACCGGGTCCCTTCCTTGCTGCTGACGACCACGGTGATGTGGCTGGTCCGCTTGCGGATCCGGTAGGCACGGCCCTGGGCGCGCGGACGGAACCGCTTCAGGGTCGGGCCCTCGTCAACGTACGCCTCGCTGATGACGAGGTCGTCCACGTTGGAGTGGTTGTAGTTGTGCGCGGCGTTGGCGATGGCGCTGTCCAGCACCTTGCCGACCGGCACGGTCGCGGCCTGCGGAGCGAAACGCAGGACCGCCTGGGCCTCCGTGGCACTCATGCCACGGATGAGGTCCACCACGCGGCGGGCCTTCATGGGCGTGACGCGGATGTACCGCGCCTGGGCCCTGGCTTCCATGGTTGTCCCCTTAATGGAGTAAGTCATTGAGTCGTTCTGGCGGTGAAGCTCAGGCGACTAGCGACGCTTCGACTTGCGGTCGTCCTTGACGTGACCGCGGAACGTGCGGGTCGGAGCGAACTCGCCCAGCTTGTGGCCGACCATCGACTCGGTGACGAACACCGGGACGTGCTTGCGGCCATCGTGAACCGCGATCGTGTGGCCGAGCATGGCCGGGAAGATCACGGAACGACGGGACCAGGTCTTGATGACGTTCTGGGTACCCGCCTCGTTCTGCGCGTCCACCTTCTTCAGAAGGTGGCCGTCGATGAAGGGGCCCTTCTTGAGACTGCGCGGCATCTGACCTGCTCCTAGCGCTTCTTGTTGGTCTTGCGGCGGCGCACGATGAGAGCGTTCGAAGCCTTCTTCGGGCTACGAGTGCGACCCTCCTTCTGACCCCACGGCGAAACCGGGTGGCGACCACCAGAGGTCTTACCCTCACCACCACCGTGCGGGTGGTCGATCGGGTTCATGGCCACACCACGCACGGTCGGGCGAACGCCCTTCCAGCGCATACGGCCGGCCTTGCCCCAGTTGATGTTCGACTGCTCGGCGTTGCCGACCTCGCCGACGGTCGCGCGGCAGCGCGCGTCCACCAGGCGGATCTCACCGGAGGGCATGCGCAGGTGCGCCATCTTGCCCTCACGAGCCAGCAGCTGGATGCCGGAACCGGCGGAGCGGGCCATCTTGGCACCGCCACCGGGACGCAGCTCCACGGCGTGGATCGTGGTACCGACCGGGATGTTGCGCAGCGGCAGGTTGTTACCGGGCTTGATGTCGGCCGTGGGGCCGTTCTCGATCCGGTCACCCTGAGCGATGCCACGCGGGGCGATGATGTAGCGCTTCTCGCCGTCCGCGTAGTGCAGGAGCGCGATGCGCGCAGTGCGGTTGGGGTCGTACTCGATGTGAGCGACCTTGGCCGGCACGCCGTCCTTGTCGTGACGACGGAAGTCGATCACGCGGTAGGCGCGCTTGTGTCCGCCACCCTGGTGGCGAGCGGTGATACGACCGGCGTTGTTGCGGCCGCCCTTGCTGTGCAGGGGGCGAACCAGCGACTTCTCCGGCGTGGACCGCGTGATCTCTACGAAGTCGGCCACGCTGGAGCCGCGACGGCCCGGCGTAGTCGGCTTGTACTTGCGGATGCCCATTTGGCTCTCTCGTCCTCGTCCTAATCGACGATCACGATCTCCTGATTCAGGAGACCGGACCACCGAAGATGTCGATGCGGTTGCCCTCGGCCAGCGTCACGATGGCGCGCTTGGTGTCCTTGCGCTTGCCAAAGCCCGTCTTGGAGCGCTTGCGCTTGCCCTGACGGTTGAGCGTGTTGACCGACTCCACCTTGACCGAGAAGACCGCCTCGACGGCCTGCTTGATCTGGGTCTTGTTGGCGCCCGGCGACACGACGAACGTGTACTTGTTCTCGTCGAGGAGCGAGTAGCTCTTCTCGGAGATGACCGGCTTCACCAGCACGTCACGGGGGTCCGTGAACGTCTTGCTCGTAACGTTGCTCATCAGGCAGCGCTCCCTTCGAGCTCGCCCTCAGCGGCAACGGCCTTGGCGGACGCGGCCGGACCGGCCACGAAACGCTCGAAGGCGGCCTGGGTGAAGACCACATCGTCGGAGACGAGCACGTCGTAGGTGTTCAGCTGACCGGCGTCCAGGATGTGGACGTTCGGCAGGTTGCGAGCGGACTTGAGGCCCAGCTCGTCCGAGCGCTCGACGACCAGGAGGACGTTCTTGCGGTCGGTGATCTTGCCGAACAGACCCTTGGCGGCCTTGGTCGACGGCGCCTCGGCCGCAACGACGTCGGTGATGACGTGGATGCGGTTGTGGCGGGCCCGGTCGGTGAGCGCGCCACGCAGAGCGGCGGCGATCATCTTCTTGGGCGTCCGCTGCGAGTAGTCACGCGGCACGGGACCGTGCACGACGCCACCACCGACGAACTGCGGCGCACGGGTCGAGCCCTGACGGGCGCGGCCGGTGCCCTTCTGGCGGTACGGCTTCTTGCCACCACCACGGACCTCGCCACGCGACTTCACCTTGTGCGTGCCCTGGCGGGCAGCGGCGAGCTGCGCGACGACGACCTGGTGCATCAGCGGAACGCTGACCTTGGCGTCGAAGATCTCGGCGGGCAGCTCGAGGCTGCCGGCCTTGTCGCCCGAGGGCGACAGGATGTCAATCGTGCTCATATCCTCACAGCCCCTTCGCCGCGGTGCGGACGAGGACGAGGCCGCCGTTCGGGCCCGGGATTGCGCCCTTGATGAGCAGCAGGCCCTTCTCCGCGTCAACGGCGTGGATGGTCAGGTTCTGGGTGGTCACGCGCTCGTGGCCCATCCGGCCGGCCATCTTCATGCCCTTGAACACGCGGCCCGGGGTGGCGCAGCCACCGATGGAACCGGGCGAGCGGTGCTTGCGCTGCACACCGTGACCGGCGCCGAGGCCCCGGAAGTTGTGGCGCTTCATGACACCGGCGAAGCCCTTGCCCTTGGAGGTGCCGGTCACGTCGACCTTGACACCCGCCTCGAACAGCTCAGCGGTGATCTCCTGGCCGAGGGTGTACTCGGACGCGTCCGAGGTACGGAGCTCGACCAGGTGGCGGCGCGGGGTGACACCGGCCTTGGCGAAGTGACCCGCGAGGGGCTTGTTCACCTTGCGGGGGTCGATCTCGCCGAAGCCGATCTGCACGGCGTCGTAGCCGGCGTCACTGTCAGCGGTGTGGACCTGGGTCACGACATTCGGCCCGGCCTTGACGACGGTCACCGGAACGATCCGGTTGTTCTCGTCCCAGACCTGGGTCATGCCGAGCTTCTCGCCCAGGATGCCCTTAATCTGCTTTGCCATCTTCGTCGCGCCTCTCAGAGCTTGATCTCGATGTCGACGCCGGCCGGAAGGTCGAGGCGCATCAGCGAGTCAACGGTCTTCGGGGTCGGGTCGAGGATGTCGATCAGACGCTTGTGGGTGCGCATCTCGAAGTGCTCGCGCGAGTCCTTGTACTTGTGCGGCGAGCGGATGACGCAGTAGACGTTCTTCTCAGTGGGCAGCGGCACCGGGCCCGCGACCTGCGCACCAGTACGAATCACCGTCTCGACGATCTTCTTCGCCGAGGAGTCGATGACCTCGTGGTCGTAGGCCTTGAGCCGGATGCGGATCTTCTGTCCCGCCATGGCTACTAGTAGTCCTTTTTGTCTCTGCTGCTTCTACTGCCAGCCCCCTCCATCTCGAAGGGTTCCGGTGGCGTCCCCGGGTGATACCTTCCGACCCCCGCGCTCGGGCGTGTCGCGCTCGCGCTTGCAAAAAATCCGAGAGAGCCTTACTCTCCGCGGATTTCCGTCAGGGTCGGCGGGCATTGCACCCACCGGGCGCCGGATCGAGGCCCCGCCCACGCTTCCCGGAAGATTCCCGTACGTCCGCCCCGCAGCTGCCGCGGTGTCGCTTACACACCACTACCTCCACACACAGTCCGTGGAGATATGAACGGCCATCACGGGAACGACGAGTACATGGGACTCGCTTCCGGTCCTCCCGGCGGGAGGCGCGCAGCATCGGCACTCAACCGAGCAACTTGAACATCCTGCCACAGCCGGGGCGCCCGACGCCAATCGGTCACCCCGGCTGTGGTACAGGACACTACGGCGCTGCGGTCAGCCGGTCGGAGTGCCCCACGGCTTGAGGCCGGCCGGCATCTCCGGGCGCAGCACGAAGGTGCGGAGCTGCTCCTTCGTCAACGGCGGCGCCGCCATCCCGGGGCCCACTTCACCCTCCCCGGTGAATCCCGAGATGTCGGCTACCAACACGGCCCGGCCGTCGCCCAGCGCCAGGATCGCCTCGTAGTACCGGCCCCAGCGGCGGCCGTCGATCCGGTCCTGGCCGTCCGGACCGAACTCCTCGATCCGCAGGCTGTGGCCGCCGCCGAGCTCCTCGTACCTGCAGTCGAGGGCGTCGGTGTCACGATCGCCCTGGCCGCAGGCGGGGTTGGGGCGGAGCGGGGCGGTGAGCCAGATGTCGAGCGGCCCGATACCACCGCCCTTCCGCACCAGGTACGCGCCCTCGTACGGGGCCCGGTAGGGATCCTGGAGGTGCTGGTTGTCCAGCACGTTCACCCCGCCCACCCCTGGCGGCAGCAGCTCCTGCAGGGTGGGCTCGGGCTCGGGCTCGGGCTCGGGCTCGGGCTCGGGCGGGCAGGATCCCGGTCGGCACCCCCGACCGAGGGGACGACCAGGACCACCGCCGACACCAGCGCCGCTGCCACCAGCCCCACCGCCGCGCGGCGCCGCCGCCGTACCTTCGCCGCCCGGGCGAAGGCCGCGCCGATGTCCCGCTGCGGGGTGCCCGCGTCGGCCGCGGCCCGGCCCAGCAGGCGGTGCAGCTCGGCGGCCTCCGCCATGTTCTCGGCCTCGCTCGTTCCCGTCCCCCCTGCAGGTCGTTGACGTCCCTGGGCAGTACCTTGCGCAGCGCCGCGATCCCGCGCGCCGCGTGGCTGCGCACCGTGCTCGCCGGCAGCCCGGCCAGGGCCGCCCGCACCGCGAATCCGGTGTCCGCGTCCGCCGTCTCCTGCGGCAGCTCCGGCACCTCCCCGAACGCCTGCTCCCGGCGCCAGAACCGGCGCCGCGACGGGATGAACGTGTTCACGAGCGTCCGCCGCGCGTACGCGTCGACGTTCTCCAGCCCCTTCAGCCGCCGCCAGCCCAGGATCACCTTGACCAACGTCGCCTGCACGAGGTCATCCGCCTCGTACCGGTCCCCGCACAGCAGATACGCGCTCCGGTACAGCGCCTGCCGCCGCGCCGCCACGAACGCACGGATCTCCTCCTCGCCCCGCTCCATCCCCTCCCCCACTCCGCCCCCCGTCCGGGGTTGGCCTCACCCTCTCCAGCGCGCCGGCACCAGGAAAGCGTTGCACCCGGTCAGAAGGCGGGCCTTCCGGGTTCAGTCCTCCGGGCGGCGGAGGGCGAAGAGGATGTTGTTGCGCTTCGGGGGCACCCTGGTCTCGCAGATCACGGAGAGCCCCGGGAGGGCCCGGGAGATGATGGCGAGCAGCTGGTCGCGGTCGCCGAAGACGACGCCCTTGTCGCCGGAGACGTACTTGTCGGCGGTGTAGGCCATCAGGTGCGCGAGGTCGGAGCGGCGCTCCCACTCCTTGACGATCAGCGTGCCGCCCGGGGCGAGCAGGGCCTCGGCGTCGTGCAGCAGCGCGTCGCGTCGGGCGGGCGGTACGTGGTGCAGCACGTCCACGACCAGGACGAGGTCGAAGAGCGCGGGCCCCTCGGCCCGCAGGTCGTGGGAGTACACGGAGCGGAACTCGGCCCGGGAGCGGTCACCACGGAAGAGCCGCCCGGGGTGGTCCATCACGTCGATGCCGACGTACTCGGCGTCGGGCAGGGCGCTCACCAACCGCTCGGCCACCGCGCCGTCACCGGCGCCGATCTCCAGGATGCGCTTCGGCCGGCTCAGGCTGAGCAGCGTGGTGGCGAGACTGTCGAGGTCGATGAAGACCGACCGGTAGAGCTCGGCGGCCGGTATCTCGTACTTTCCGAGGCGGCGACGGACGGCGGTGGTGATTCCCATGCGATCTCCCCGAGACCTACGACGACAGCGGTCGCACGGGAGTCTGGCAGCCGGTCCGGCCTCGAAATATTGGGATGAAACGCGCGCAGCCGGCCATCGCGGCCGGTCAATTACTCGGCAGGAAAAGCGAGTTGCGGAAACGGGGCGCTGCGCGACCTGCCCTCTTCGACCCCTCGCGCCACTGCCGGTCGTCCGTGAAGGGCAGCCACTCCGGCCTCTCCGGGCCGGACCTCTCGGCCTGCCAGGGTCCTCCTGGTGGGTCGCGAAGCTCTGCCGGCGTTCAGGAGCGGCTGAGGGTCTTCGGCTCCGCGGTGTCGGGGGCGGTCGCGGCGGCCGAGCGCCGGAGGGCGAGGAGCATGACGGCTGCCGTGGCGGCCGGGCCGGCGGCGAAGGCGAGGCAGACGCGGGTGGCAATGGGGCCCGGGGCGAGGGTGACGGCGAGCAGGACGGCGGTGCCCAGGAGCCAGCTGAGGAGCTGGGCGCGGTGGCGGTGCAGGACGATGAGGGCCTGGCCGAGGACCATGCCGAGCAGGTAGCCGAAGGTGCCGAGGACGAGCCAGAGGAAGTCGGTGCGGGTCAGCACCCGGGGCGCCGCGAAGAGCAGGTGGATCAGCCAGGGGCCGAGCACCACCGCGGGCAGCCCGATCGCCGCCGAGAGCGCCGCCACGGCCAGGCAGGCCTTCCGCAGCATCCGCCGGAAGGCGGTGTGCTCACCGGCCGCCGCCGCACCAGCCAGGCCGGAGAGCAGCGAGGCCTGCAGCGCACCGAAGACGAAGATCGGCACCCGGGCCAGCACCAGCGCGCTGAGCAGCGCCGCGACCAGGTCCACCTGGCGCGGCTCCAGCAGCTGGATCGAGAGCACGGCGGCGCTGACCATCCACTGGGCCAGCAGGGTGGAGCAGATCAGCAGCCCCAGCCCGCCGACCAGCTCGGGCCAGCCGATCGCCGGGCCCGGCCGGGCGGCGCCGCGCAGCGCGGCCGGCAGGGTGGCCGCCAGCGAGACCAGCGGTGCGAGCGTCAGGATCAGACTGAAGGCCAGCGCGGAGTGCAGCCCGGCCAGCGAGCAGCCGAAGGCCAGCACGATCCGCAGCGCGCCGTCCACGGCCAGCTGGGTGCCGTACGCGGTGAACAGCCCGAGCCCGGCCAGCAGGCCCCGGCTCAGGTAGCAGAAGGCCATCGTCACGAAGGCCCCGCCGAGGGCCGCGACCAGTTGCAGATCACCGTGGAAGAGCAGATCGGCCAGCTGGCGGGCCAGCACGGCGAGCAGCCCCACCACCACGGCCAGGATCCCGGTGGTGAGCAGCAGCGCGCGCCGGAGCACGGGCGCCGCCCCCTCGCCCCGGACGGTGCGGGCGGCGACGATCCGGGTCAGCTCCTGCTCGATCGGGAAGAACAGGCCGATGCCGACCGACATCACGATGGTCCAGAGCACCGACACCCCGGCCATCGCCTGGGTGGTCAGGCTGTGCCCGGCGACCGCCAGGTGCAGGTAGGAGGCCGCCCCGAGCACCACAGTGCCACCGGCGACCATCTGGGTGCCGGGGGGCAGCGCGGCGCCCAGCCTGGCTATCGGCTTCATCTCGCGGGTGCTCATCAGCGGGCCGCGTGGCGGAGCATCGCGGAGACGCCCGGGCGGCCCGCGTGGCGGGCGGCTCCGGGGAGGAGGGTGAGGGCGTGCAGGCGGGAGGAGAGGTGGAGCCGGGCGACCCGGGCGGCGGCGGGCCAGCCGAAGGCCTCGAGGCGGTCGGCGCTCTCGCGGAAGAAGCGCTTGGCCTCCTCGAAGCGGTGCCCGGTGTACGCCGTGGCGGAGGACTCGCTCCCGTCGTGCCGCCGGTAGCTGAAGCAGACCTCGGGGGTGGTCGCCAGCGTCTGGCCCGCGACCAGCAGGTCGATCACCAGGGCGAGGTCCTGGATGACGCCGAGGTCGGCGCGGAAGCCGAAGGGGCGGACGGCGTCCAGCCGCCAGCAGATCGAGGGGAAGTACAGCCAGTTGCCGCGCAGCAGGCTCACCGCCAGGTCCTCCCCGCCGAGCAGTGCCCGGCCGGGCCCCTTGGGGGCGTAGATCCGCCGCTTGGTGCGGTCGGCGAGGGTGTCGTACGGGAGGCCGTCGCCGCCGATCACCTCCACGCCGGGCTGGATCATCGCGGCCTTCGGCTCGCGCTCGGCGGTGGCGCGGACCACGTCGAGGTACGAGGGGTGCATCAGGTCGTCGCAGCCCATCAGCACCACGTACTCGGATTCGGCGAGCTCCAGGCAGCGGTTGAAGTTCCCGGTGACCCCGAGGTTGACGGGATTGCGGAAGTACCGCACCCGCTCGTCCCCCAGCGAGGCGAACCACTCGGGCACGCCCGGCTCGCGGCCGTCGTCCACCACGGTGAGCCGCCAGTCCTCGCCGCGCTGGGCGAGGACGCTGCGCACGGCGGACTGCATCTGGGCGACGTCGCCGTAGTACGGCATGGTGATCTCGAAGCGGGGCATGCTCAGACCTCGGCCTCGGCGGCCCGGACGACCGGGCGGGCCTCGAAGGCGGTGTAGTACGTGGAGCCGGGGGCCAGCTCGCGCAGCTCGCGCGGGATGCGGCGGATCATCGCGAGCAGCAGCACCAGGCCGGCCCGGACCAGGTAGATGGTGGCCTTGACCGGCGAGGCGCTCGGACGGCCGGTGGTGCGCGCCCGCATCGCGACCGGCACCTGGCGCACGGTGAAGCCGCAGCGGGCCGCGCCCACCAGGCTCTCCACGGTGTCACCGAGGTACTCGACCGGGTACCAGCGGGCGAAGAACTCGATCAGCGGCCGGTTGCAGGCGCGGAAGCCGGAGGTGGTGTCGGTCAACCGCGCACCGGTGATCCGGGAGAGCACGACGGAGAGCAGCCGCATCGCCCACCGGCGCGGCCCGCGCGCCGCGTACTCGCCCTCGCCCGCGAACCGGGCGCCGATCACCAGATCGGCCTCGCCCAGCTTGGCCAGCAGCTCGGGCACGTAGGAAGGGTCGTGCTGCCCGTCGGCGTCCACCTGGATCGCCACGTCGTAGCCGTGCAGCTGGGCGTAGCGGTAGCCGAGTCGCATCGCGCCGCCGACGCCGAGGTTGTACGGCAGCCGGGCCACCGCCGAGCCGGCCGCGGCGGCCACCTCGGCCGTCCGGTCGGTGGAGCCGTCGTCGACCACCAGGGTGTCGACGTACGGGAGCTGGCGCTTGATCTCGCCCAGGACGCCGGGCAGGCCGTCGGCCTCGTTCCAGGCCGGGAGGATGATCAGGATGCGGCCGGTCATGACAGGGGCTCCCGAGCGGCGGAGTCGAGCGGCTGTCGAGGGCTCTCCAGCGGGATGCCCTGCTCGGCGAGGTGGGCCCGGATCAGGGCGACGTCCTCGGCCAGCGTCCTGGTCTCGGCCTCCAGCCGGCTGGACTCCCAGCTGAGGTGGAGGCTGACCAGCAGCACCAGGACGAACCCGGCGAAAAGCACCAGGGAGACGCCCGAGGCGACCCCGAGCCGCCGCGCGGTGGAGTCCAGCACATGCGGGACGAAGCCGAGCGGGGCGATCACCAGCCCTATGCTCAGCCAGATCGCCGCGTACTTCTCCCGCAGTTGCTGCCTGCGCAGCAGCTCCAGGATGTAGGCGAGCACCACGATTCCGGTGATCGAGGTCAGAAAGGAGAGTTGCACAGCCGGTGGGGCCTTCCGTGCGCGGGCGGTTCTCGTGGTGCCAGGCCCCGGGGGTGCCTGTGGTGTCAACAGAGTAGAGCAGCCGGGGGTGACGCCACGGACGGGTGACGCCACCCCGACACACGTCAGCTCTGGAGCAGCCCCGTGAAGGCCGGCCGCTCGAGCGCCTGGGCGAGCGAGGCCCGCCAGTCGGCCAGCGGGGTGAGGCCGGCGGCCCGCCAGCGGTCGTGGCCGAGCACGCTGTACCCGGGCCGGACGGCCGGGCGGGGGAAGGCGGCGGAGCTGGTCGGCCGGATGCGCTCCGGGTCGAGCCCGCTCAACTCGTAGGCAGCGCGCGCGAGTTCGTACCAGGTGGCACTGCCGGCGGCGGTGCCGTGGTAGACCCCGGGCGGCGCGTCGACGGCCCGGCCGAGCGCGGCCAGCTGCTCGGCGAGGGCCAGCGACCAGGTGGGCTGGCCCTGCTGGTCGTCCACCACGTCGAGGCTGGGCCGCTGGGCGGCGAGCTTCAGCATGGTGGCGACGAAGTTGCCGCCGTGCTCGCCGTAGAGCCAGGCCGTCCGCACGATGTAGCCACGCGAAGGCAGCAGCTCGAGCACCGCCCGCTCCCCCACCAGCTTGCTGCGGCCGTAGGCGTTGAGCGGCCCGGTGGCGGCGTCCTCGGGGTACGGCGCGGAGCCGTCGCCGGGCAGCACGTAGTCGGTGGAGACCTGGACCAGCCGGGCGCCGGTCTCGGCGCAGGCCCGGGCGAGGTGCTCAACCCCCGTGCCGTTGACGGCGGTTGCGGCCTCCTCGGCCGCCTCCGCGCCGTCCACGTCCGTCCAGGCCGCGCAGTTGACCACCACGTCGTGCCCGGCCACGGCGGCCCGCACGGCCGCCGGGTCGGTGATGTCCAGGGCTGCGCGGTCGTAAGCGGTGACCTCGTCCGAAGACAGCACCGACACCACGTCCCGGCCGAGCATCCCGCCCGCGCCGGTCACCAGCCAGGAGGTCACTTCAGGCCCGCCTTGGCCTTGAGCGGCTCCCACCAGGCCCGGTTCTCGCGGTACCAGGCGACGGTGGCGGCCAGGCCGTCCGCGAAGGAGACCTGCGGCTCGTAGCCCAGCTCGGTGCGGATCTTGGTGATGTCCAGCGAGTAGCGCAGGTCGTGGCCCTTGCGGTCGGTGACGTGCTCGACCCGCTCCCAGCCGGTGCCGGTGGCCTCGAGCAGCAGGCCGGTCAGCTCCTTGTTGGTGACCTCGGTGCCGCCGCCGATGTTGTAGACCTCGCCGGCCCGGCCGCCGCGCATCACCAGCTCGATGCCCCGGCAGTGGTCGGAGACGTGCAGCCAGTCCCGGATGTTGCCGCCGTCGCCGTACAGCGGCACCGAGCGGCCGTCGATCAGGTTGGTGGTGAAGAGCGGGATGACCTTCTCGGGGAACTGGTAGTACCCGTAGTTGTTGGAGCACCGGGTCACCACCACGTCCATGCCGTGGGTGCGGTGGTAGGCCAGCGCCAGCAGGTCCGAGGAGGCCTTCGAGGCGGAGTACGGGGAGTTGGGCGCCAGCGGCCACTCCTCCGTCCAGGAGCCTTCGGTGATGGAACCGTAGACCTCGTCGGTGGAGACATGGACGAAACGCTGCACACCATGGCGGAGCGCGGCATCCAGCAGCACCTGGGTGCCGACCACGTTGGTCATGACGAAGGGCCCGGCGCCCTCGATCGAGCGGTCCACGTGCGACTCGGCGGCGAAGTGCACCACCACGTCGTGGCCGGGCATGACGGCCTCGACCACGGCGGCGTCGCAGATGTCGCCGCGGACGAAGGAGTACCCGGGGTGGTCGGCGACCGGCGCGAGGTTGACCTCGACCCCCGAATAGGTGAGTTTGTCCAGCACGGTGATGCGAGCGGAGGCGTCCGCGCCGAGCAGCGAACGGACGAACTCCGAACCGATGAACCCGGCTCCGCCGGTCACAAGGATGCGCATAATCCGGGCAGTGTACCCGCGGACGGCCAATTTCCGGGTTCGGCCGACTACCGGCCGTCATCACCCGGATAGGCTGCCGCCATGCGAGGAATTCTGCTGGCCGGTGGGACCGGCTCGCGGCTCTGGCCGCTGACCCGCGCGGTGTCGAAGCAACTGCTTCCGGTCTTCGACAAGCCGATGATCTACTACCCGCTCTCCACCCTGGTCATGGCCGGGATCAGCGAGATCCTGATCATCACCACCCCGGAGGACCAGGCCCAGTTCCACCGACTCCTCGGCGACGGCTCGCAGTTGGGCCTTCGGCTGGAGTACGCGGTGCAGGAGCGGCCCGAGGGCATCGCCCAGGCGTTCGTGCTGGGCGCCGACTTCATCGGGGCCGAGGGCGTCGCGCTGATCCTCGGCGACAACATCTTCCACGGCAGCGGCCTCGGCACCCGGCTCGCCCGGCACACCGACGAGAAGGGGGGCAGGGTCTTCGCCTACCCGGTGGCCGACCCGCGCGCCTACGGCGTGGTCGAGTTCGACGCCGAGGGCCAGGTGCTCTCGATCGAGGAGAAGCCGGCCCAGCCCAAGTCGCGCTACGCCGTGCCCGGGCTGTACTTCTACGACAACCGCGTGGTCGAGATCGCCCGGGGCCTGCAGCCCAGCGCCCGGGGCGAGTTGGAGATCACCGCGGTCAACGACGCCTACCTGCGCGAGGGCGAGCTGCACGTCACCAGGCTCGACCGGGGCACCGCCTGGCTGGACACCGGCACCTTCGTCTCGATGGTGCAGGCCTCGGAGTTCGTCCGGGTGATCGAGGAGCGCCAGGGCTTCAAGATCGGCTGCCTGGAGGAGGCGGTCTGGCGGGCCGGCCTGATCGACGACGCCCGGCTGCGCGAGCTGGCCGAGCCCCTGCTCAAGAGCGGCTACGGCCGCTACCTGCTGGACCTGCTGGACGAGAAGGCCATGGCCGAGGAGAACGACCGGTGAAGTTCCGCGAGTTGAGCATTCCGGGGGCCTTCGAGATCACCCCGCAGCAGCACGGCGACCCGCGCGGCCTGTTCATGGAGTGGTACCGGCACGACCGCCTGGCCGAGGTGGTCGGCCACCCGCTGCGCCTGGCCCAGGGCAACCTCTCGGTCTCCGCCAAGGACGTGGTCCGCGGCATCCACTTCGCCGACGTGCCGCCCAGCCAGGCCAAGTACGTCTCCTGTGTGCGCGGCGCGGTGCTCGACGTGGTGGTGGACATCCGGGTCGGCTCGCCGACCTTCGGCCGCTGGGAGTTCGTCCGCCTGGACGACGTGGACCGCCGCTCGGTGTACGTGCCCGAGGGCTTCGGCCACGGCTTCTGCGCGCTCACCGACGACGCGACCCTGCACTACGTCTGCTCCGAGACGTACAACCCCACCGGCGAGCACGCGGTGCACCCGCTCGACCCGGACCTGGCCATCGCCTGGCCCACCGACGCGCCCCAGCTCTCGGCCCGCGACGACGCCGCGCCCACCCTGGCCGAGGCGCTCGCCGCCGGCCTGCTGCCCTCCTACGAGGAGTGCATGAAGTACACCGCGTCGCTCTAGCGGCAAAGCCAGAGGGCCCGCCCCCTCCACCGTCCTGACGGACGGGGAAGGAGCGGGCCCTCTGTTGGTCAAGATCGAGCCGGAGCCCGGTCTAGAACCTCAAGGAAATTACTTGAGGATCTTGGTGACCTGGCCGGCGCCCACGGTACGACCACCCTCACGGATGGCGAACTTGAGGCCCTCCTCCATGGCGATCGGCTGGATCAGCACGACGTTCATGCCGGTGTTGTCGCCCGGCATGACCATCTCGGTGCCCTCGGGGAGGGTCACGACGCCGGTCACGTCCGTGGTACGGAAGTAGAACTGCGGGCGGTAGTTGTTGAAGAACGGGGTGTGACGGCCACCCTCGTCCTTCGACAGGATGTAGGCCTGGGCCTCGAACTCGGTGTGCGGGGTGACCGAACCCGGCTTGATGATGACCTGGCCGCGCTCGACGTCCTCGCGCTTGATGCCACGGAGGAGCAGACCGACGTTCTCACCGGCCTGGCCCTCGTCGAGCAGCTTGCGGAACATCTCGATACCGGTGACCGTGGTGGTGGTCTTGGTGTCCTTGATGCCGATGATGTCGACGGTCTCGTTGACCTTGAGGACACCACGCTCGATGCGGCCGGTGACGACGGTGCCACGACCGGTGATCGTGAAGACGTCCTCGATCGGCATCAGGAACGGCTGGTCCACGGCACGGGCCGGGGTCGGGATGGCCTCGTCGACCGCGTGCATCAGGCCGAGGAGCTTCTGGCCCCACTCGGCGTCGCCCTCGAGGGCCTTCAGCGCGGAGACGCGGACGACCGGCAGGTCGTCGCCCGGGAACTCGTACTCGGAGAGGAGCTCACGGACCTCGAGCTCGACGAGCTCCAGGATCTCCTCGTCGTCCACCATGTCGGCCTTGTTCAGGGCGACGACGATGTAGGGGACGCCGACCTGGCGGGCCAGGAGGACGTGCTCCTTGGTCTGCGGCATCGGGCCGTCGGTGGCGGCGACGACGAGGATCGCACCGTCCATCTGGGCCGCACCGGTGATCATGTTCTTGATGTAGTCCGCGTGACCCGGGCAGTCGACGTGGGCGTAGTGACGCGCCTCGGTCTGGTACTCGACGTGCGCGATGGAGATGGTGATACCGCGCTGACGCTCCTCCGGCGCCTTGTCGATCTGGTCGAACGGCGTGAAGGGGTTGATGTCCGGGTACGCGTCGTGCAGCACCTTGGTGATGGCCGCGGTAAGGGTCGTCTTACCGTGGTCGATGTGACCGATGGTGCCGATGTTGACGTGCGGCTTCGTCCGCTCGAACTTCGCCTTCGCCACTGCAGTCCTCCTGAGGACAGTTCTGTACGCCGTGCTGACGTCAGTTGGTCTTTGATCGGGTTGGGAACGGGGTGCCCCGGTGGGGCAACCCATGCCGTCCCGCGGTTTGGGCGGAGGAGACCCGGGGGAATCGCGTGGATTCCCCCGGTTCGCCTCCTAATAGCCTAAGGGTTGTGAAACGTCCCGATTACGGGAGTCATTCGCCCTTGGACTTGGCGATGATGTCGTCCGCCACGTTCCGCGGAACCTCGGCGTACGAGTCGAACTGCATCGAGTAGCTTGCGCGACCAGAGGTCTTGCTGCGCAGGTCACCGACGTAGCCGAACATCTCGGAGAGCGGCACCAGCGCCTTGACGACGCGGGCACCGTGACGCTCCTCCATGGCCTGGATCTGGCCACGGCGGGAGTTGATGTCGCCGATCACGTCGCCCATGTAGTCCTCGGGGGTGGTGACCTCGACGGCCATCATCGGCTCGAGAAGAACCGGCGACGCCTTCTTGGCACCTTCCTTGAACGCCATGGAACCGGCGATCTTGAACGCGAGCTCGGAGGAGTCGACGTCGTGCGAGGCACCGTCGAGCAGGCTCACGCGGACACCCTGGAGCGGGTAGCCGGCGAGGACACCGAACTCCATGGCCTCCTGGCAACCGGCGTCGACCGAAGGGATGTACTCCTTCGGCACGCGGCCACCGGTGACCTTGTTCACGAACTCGTAGCCGTCCGTGGTCTCGAGCGGCTCGATCGCGATCTGGATCTTCGCGAACTGGCCGGAACCACCGGTCTGCTTCTTGTGCGTGTAGTCGATGCGCTCGACGGCCTTGCGGATCGTCTCGCGGTAGGCGACCTGCGGCTTGCCGACGTTGGCCTCGACCTTGAACTCACGGCGCATACGGTCGACGAGCACCTCGAGGTGCAGCTCGCCCATACCCGCGATGATGGTCTGGCCGGTCTCCTCGTCCGTGTTGACCTGGAAGGAGGGGTCCTCCTCCGCGAGACGCTGGATGGCGACACCCAGCTTCTCCTGGTCGCCCTTGGACTTGGGCTCGATCGCGACGCGGATGACCGGGGCCGGGAAGTCCATGGACTCCAGGATCACCTGGTTCTTGTCGTCGCTCAGGGTCTCACCGGTGGTGGTCTGCTTGAGACCCATGACGGCGACGATGTCGCCGGCGCCCACCGAGTCGATCTCCTCACGCTTGTTCGCGTGCATGCGGTAGATCTTGCCGATGCGCTCCTTCTTGCCCTTCACCGAGTTGAGGACGGCGGTGCCGGCCTCGAGACGCCCGGAGTAGACGCGAACGAAGGTGAGCTTGCCCAGGTGCGGGTCGGACATGATCTTGAACGCAAGCGCGGCCAGCGGCTCGTCGTCCGAGGCCTTGCGGTGGATCTTCGTCTCCTCGTCGCCGGGCTTGTGGCCCTCGATGGACTCGATGTCCAGCGGCGACGGGAGGTAGTTGACGACCGCGTCGAGCAGGGGCTGAACGCCCTTGTTCTTGAACGCGGTGCCACAGAAGATCGGCGTGAAGGCGGAGGCCAGCGTGCCGCGGCGGATACCGGCGATGAGCTGCTCCTCGGTGGGCTCGACGCCCTCGAGGAAGAGCTCCATCAGCTGGTCGTCGCCCTCGGCGGCCGTCTCGAGCAGCTTCTCGCGGTACTCGTCCGCCTGGTCCTGGAGGTCGGCCGGGATGTCGACGACGTCGTACATCTCGCCCTTGGTGGCCTCGGCGGACCAGACCAGCGCCTTCATGCGGACCAGGTCGATGACGCCGGCGAAGTCGCCCTCGGCACCGATCGGGAGCTGCATCACCAGCGGGGTGGCGCCGAGGCGGTCCACGATGGTGTCGACGCAGAAGAAGAAGTTCGCGCCCGTGCGGTCCAGCTTGTTGATGAAGCAGATGCGCGGGACGCCGTAACGGTCAGCCTGCCGCCACACGGTCTCGGACTGGGGCTCGACACCGGCAACACCGTCGAACACCGTGACAGCACCGTCGAGCACGCGGAGCGAGCGCTCCACCTCGACGGTGAAGTCGACGTGGCCCGGGGTGTCGATGATGTTGATGGTGTGGTCGACGTTGTCGAGCGTCCAGTGGCAGGTCGTCGCGGCCGACGTGATCGTGATGCCGCGCTCCTGCTCCTGCTCCATCCAGTCCATGGTGGCAGCGCCATCGTGGACCTCACCGATCTTGTACGAGACACCGGTGTAGAACAGGATCCGCTCGGTGGTGGTGGTCTTGCCCGCGTCGATGTGCGCCATGATCCCGATGTTGCGGACCTTGGCGAGGTCAAGGGAGGTTGCAGCCATGGTGGCTCGTTCTCTCTCTGTCTAGTGACGGGGTTCGGACTACCAGCGGTAGTGCGCGAAGGCCTTGTTGGACTCGGCCATCTTGTGGGTGTCCTCGCGACGCTTCACGGAAGCGCCCAGGCCGTTGCTGGCGTCGAGGATCTCGTTGAGCAGACGCTCGGTCATGGTCTTCTCGCGACGGGCGCGGGAGTACCCGACCAGCCAGCGCAGCGCCAGGGTGTTGGCGCGGCCCGGACGGACCTCGACCGGCACCTGGTAGGTGGCGCCACCGACGCGGCGGGACTTGACCTCGAGGGTCGGCTTGACGTTCTCGAGCGCGCGCTTGAGAGCGACCACGGGGTCGGCACCGGTCTTCTCACGGACACCCTCGAGGGCGCCGTACACGATCCGCTCGGCGGTGGAGCGCTTGCCGTGCAGCAGGATCTTGTTGACCAGCGAGGTCACGAGCGGCGAGCCGTAGACCGGGTCGATGATGACCGGGCGCTTCGGGGCGGGACCCTTACGAGGCATTCTTACTTCTCCTTCTTGGCGCCGTAGCGGCTACGAGCCTGCTTGCGGTTCTTGACACCCTGGGTGTCGAGCGAGCCGCGGATGATCTTGTAGCGGACACCAGGAAGGTCCTTCACACGGCCACCGCGAACCAGCACGATGGAGTGCTCCTGCAGGTTGTGGCCCTCGCCCGGAATGTAGGCGGTGACCTCGATCCCGCTGGTGAGGCGCACACGGGCCACCTTACGAAGCGCGGAGTTCGGCTTCTTCGGGGTGGTGGTGTACACACGCGTGCAGACACCACGGCGCTGCGGGGAACCCTTCAGCGCGGGCGTCTTGTTCTTCTCGACCTTGTCCTGCCGGCCCTTTCGGACCAGCTGCTGGATCGTAGGCACCGTTTCTCCGTTTTCTGTGTGCCAAGGCTGCGTAAAACTAACCTGCGGTGACCTCAACTCTCCGACCCACGCGGTCGGGCGTGTTGAGCCTCTTGGAAGAGGTATCGCGGAATCCCATGAGCTGATCTGCAGCGGCGGCGCTCACGACAACGGAGTACTCGTACTCCGGCGACAGCGGCCGGTTTGCATGCACGCACAAGGACCCGGGGACACCCCAGGCACAAGGTCAGAGCGTACCTAGCGCATCGGCGCCGGTCAAAACAAATGCAACGCCGCAGCTCGGCGCGGACGGGGGCGGTACACCCGACCGGCGCAACGGGGCCCTGCCGTCATACCACAGACGGCCCCGACGGGCGAGCCGGGACCACCTGGCGAGCCGCTAGTGACCGCCCGCGAGGATCGCGAGCAGGGCCAGCAGCACCCAGCCTCCGACCGAGATCCAGCCGAGCACCAGGGCCGCGATGACCAGGCCCTCACCCTGCTGACGGCGCTGCTTGAGCTGGTGCGAGGCGATGTGGCCGGTGATCACCGCAGGCAGCCCGAGGGCGCCCATGGTGGGCAGGCAGAGCACGCCGAGCACCAGCGAGGCCACCGCCATCGGATTGGTCGGCGGCTTGGGCGGGGCGAGCGGGAAGAAGGTCTGCGGCACGCCGGGGGCGGGCTGGCCCAGCGGCCCGGCCGGCAGGTCGGCGGTCAGCTGGGCCAACTCGCCGTACGTCCTGGCGGCGCTGGCCAGGTCGAAGCGCTGCGAGTACTCCTCGGCGCTCAGCCGGCCCTCCGCGTACGCGGCCTTGAGCACGTCCACCGCGCGGTCACGGTCGGTCTGCGCGGCGCGCATCCCGGGGTGGGGTTGCTGGGGCTGCCCCCACGGCTGCACGTCCACCCGGTACCTCCAGCACCCGCGGAGCACGCCGACCGCGCCCCTCCCGTCATGGTGCAGGACGAACGGAGCCCGGCGGTAGTTTCAGACCGGCCGGACCGATCGGGCCCGAATTCACCCGTACGGCCCAGCGACCCCTGCCGACCGGCGGATTCCGGCAGCCCGTGCCCGGTGAGAGGCTGTCAGCAGATCCGGACACCCGTCCGAACCAGCACCAACGGGGGGACCAGCACCATGCAGCCGACCACACCACCGACCGCCGCCGTGAGCATCCACAACCTGTGGAAGCGCTTCGGCGAGCAGACCGCCGTGGCGGGGCTGACCCTCGACCTCCCGGCGGGCTCCTTCATCGGCCTGGTCGGCCCGAACGGCGCCGGCAAGACCACCACCCTGTCGATGGTCACCGGGCTGCTCCGCCCCGACCACGGCACCGTGCTGATCCACGGCCACGACGTCTGGGGCGACCCGACCGCCGTCAAGGCCCGGATCGGCATCCTGCCCGAGGGCCTGCGGATGTTCGAGCGCCTGAGCGGGCGCGAGCTCCTGCAGTACAACGGCCGCCTGCGCGGCCTGCCGGGCGCCGAGGTGGACCGCCGGGCCGAGGAGCTGCTCACCGTCCTCGACCTGCAGGGCGCCGCCGACAAGCTGGTCGCCGACTACTCCACCGGCATGCGCAAGAAGATCGGCCTGGCCGCCGCGCTGCTGCACAACCCCGACGTGCTCTTCCTGGACGAGCCCTTCGAGGGCGTCGACCCCGTCTCCGCCCAGACCATCCGCGGCGTGCTCAAGCGGTACGCCGCCGCGGGCTCCACCGTGGTCTTCTCCAGCCACGTGATGGAGCTGGTCGAGCAGCTCTGCGACTGGGTCGCCGTGGTCAACGCCGGGCAGATCATCGCCCAGGGCCCGCTCGACTCCGTGCGCGGCGACCGCTCGCTGCACAGCGTCTTCCTGGAGCTGATCGGCGTCCGCGAGGACGACGGCGAGGCGCTCGGCTGGCTCGGCGCACGCAGCTCGGAGGCCGGCCGATGAGTGTCGGAGTGCTCCCCGACGACCGGGACGTCGTCCGCACCCTGGTGCGGCTCAAGCTCCGGCTGCTCGCCAACGGCCTGCGGCGCAGCCCGCAGCGCCGGGCCGTCTACCTGACGGGCACGGGCGTCGGCCTGCTCTTCGTCGCCCTGATGGCCACCGCCTTCGCCTTCCTGCACGGCCACCCCGGCGCCGCCGACGCGGCCGCCATGCTGGTCACCGCCATGACCCTGACCTGGGCCGCGCTGCCGCTCTTCTTCTTCAACAGCGACGAGGCCGCCGACCCGACCCGCCTCACCATGCTGCCGCTGCGCCCCCGCGCGATCCTGCGCGGCACCCTGCTCGGCGCGCTGATCGGCCCCGGGCCGGTGCTCACCGCGCTGCTGCTGACCGGCGCCGCGATCGCCGCCTCGACCGGTGCGGCCGCGATCCCGGCCGCGCTGCTCGGCGTACCGCTGGCCCTGCTCACCCTGGTCACGCTCTCCCGCGCCGTCGCGGCCGGCAACGCCCGGCTGCTCTCCTCCCGGCGCGGCAAGGACTTCGCCATCTTCGGCGGACTGCTCTTCGCCCTGCTGATCCAGGCCGGCAACCTCGTCTCGCAGAGCATCTTCGGCCACGGCAAGCACTCGCTCGACCTCACCCCCCTGAAGCCCTTCGCCGCCGTACTGCGCTGGATCCCGCCGGTCAGCGCCGTGGACGCCGCGCGCAGCGCGGGCGACGGCGCCTACCTGACGGCGGTGGCGCAGCTCGCGCTGACCGCCGCGCTGCTGGTGCTGCTGCTGCGCTGGTGGGGCGCGACCCTGCAGCAGCTGATGGTCACCGCCGACGCCTCCACCCAGATCGACACCACCTCGGTCGGCCGCTCGCGCGGCTTCCGGTACCTGCCGCCCGGGCGGGCCGGCGCCGCCATGCAGCGGCACCTGCGGTACGCCTGGCGGGAGCCGCGGGCCAAGGCGGCGGTCTTCACCAGCATCGGCATGACGCTGGTCTTCTGCGTGCTCTCGGTGATCCAGGGCTGGGCCACGGTGTACGTGGTGGCGCTGGCCGGGATGATGCTCGGCCTCCAGATGGTCAACCTCTTCGGCATGGACGGCTCGGCCTTCTGGATGGTCGCCGCCACCATCGCGACCCTCCGCGACGCCCGCGACGAGCTCCGGGGCCGGGCGCTGGCCGTGGTCTCCTACGCCCTGCCGAGCATCCTGCTGCTCGCGCTGGTCCTCGCCACCGCCAGCGGCAAGTGGGCCGAGCTCGCGCCCGCCCTCGGCATCACCCTGGCCGGCCTCGGCTCGGGGGTGGGGCTGGGCGCCATGCTGAGCGTGCTGGCGCCGTACACCATGCCTGCGGACGGCAACCCGATGCAGAACGCCGCGCCGGGCCAGAGCGGTCTGGTCATGCTCAACGCCTTCGGCTCGATGTTCGGCGTAGCGGTGCTCAGCGCCCCGGTGGGAATCCTGCTCGGCGTCCTCCTCGCCACCGACACCCCGGCCTGGCCGGTCCTCCTGGTCGGCCCGGTGTACGGCGCCGCCCTCGCCGTGGCGGGCGTCCGCATGGCGGCGGGTCGGATGATCGACCGCCTCCCGGAGCTCCTGGCAGTGGCGGTGGAGCGCAGCTGACCCGGCATGATTGAGTGACGGGTCCGGCGCCGGCGGAGGAGTGACGTGATGGACGAGCTGGTGGCGCGAGCCGTCCAGGATGCGGTGGCTGCTCCGCCGAAGCGGTTGGACCTGGTGCTGGACAGCGGCGCTTCGCTGCTGGCTGCCTCGGCCGAGAGCTGGCCGGCCGTGAGCCGGGCGCTGCTCGGGTACGCCGAGCGGGCGGTGGGCCGGGCCTGGACGGGCGGCTGGCGGCCGGCGGATCTGGTGCGGGTGGTGCGGCGCGAGCTCGGTGCCGTACACCTCGCGCTGGCGGTCGACCTGATCGCCGCCGAGGGCCGCCGCCACCCCGCCGCCACGCTGGACCGCCGGTGGCAGGAGCAGCTGCGCGAGCTCGCGGTGGAGGTCTGGTGGCCCGCCGACGAGGCGTACCTCACCGAGTTCGCCGCCCGGCACCGGCTGGACCGCTTCGCGCTGGCCACCGCCGCCCTCGAACTGCTGCGCGCCTGGGGTCTGCTGCCGCCGGTCACCCCGGTCGGCCCGGCCCCGGGCGCGGCGCCCGCACGGCCGGCGGGCCCGGTGGCCGGGGAGCCCCGGATGCTCTCCCGGATCCGCGCGCTGCTGGCCAAGGCCGAGTCCACCGAGTACCCGGAGGAGGCCGAGGCCCTCTCCGCCAAGGCCCAGCAGCTGATGGCCCAGCACAGCATCGACGAAGCCCTGCTGGCCGTCGGGAAGCCCTCCGCCGACACCCCGGCCGCGCTCCGGATCGGGGTCGACAACCCGTACGAGAGCCCCAAGGCGATGCTGCTCGACGCCGTCGCGGGGGCCAACCGGTGCCAGGTGGTGTGGGCCAAGGAGTTCGGCTTCTGCACCATCGTCGGCTTCGACGGCGACCTGGACGGGGTCGAACTGCTCTACACCTCGCTCCTGGTGCAGGCCACCGCCGCGATGAACCGGGCCGGCAGCCGCCAGCACCTGGACGGCGCCTCCCGTACCAAGGCCTTCCGCCAGTCCTTCCTGATCGCGTACGCGGCCCGCATCCGCGAACGGCTCGCCGCCGCGACCGAGGAGGCCACCCGCGCCACCGACGACGACCGCCTCCTCCCCGCCCTCGCGGCCCGCGACGCCGCCGTCCGGCAGACCATCGGCCGGATGTTCCCCAAGGTCACCTCGCAGCGCGTCCGGATCAGCGACGGTGAAGGCTGGCACGCCGGCCGCGCCGCCGCCGACCGTGCCGACCTGCACGGCCGCAAGGGCGCCCTGAAGCGGGGTTGACCTTCCCGGTAGCGTGACCGGCATGACGGGGTATCTGGAGCGGGTTCGGGGATCGTTGTTGGGCGGGGCCGTCGGGGACGCGCTCGGGTGGCACGTGGAGTTCAAGCAGCTCGACGCGATCCGGCACGAGTACGGCGGCAGCGGCATCACCGAGCTGCCGAAGCGCGGTGAGGTCACCGACGACACCCAGATGACCCTCTTCACCGCCGAGGGCCTGATCCGATCCCGCCTGCACGACGCCGAGGCCCCGCCGGCCCTGCACGCCGCCTACCGGCGCTGGCTCCGCACCCAGTACTACGAGATGCCCGCCGCCCCGGACGGCTGGCTGGCCGGGCAGCAGTTCCTCTACGCCAGGCGCGCCCCCGGCAACGCCTGCCTGAGCGGCCTGGAGAGCAACCGCCGCTTCGTGCCCCCGGCGCCCCTCGGCGACCTCGGGCCGGTCAACTCGCACTCCAAGGGCTGCGGCACCGTCATGCGCTCGGCGCCCTTCGGCCTGGCCCGCCTCGGCTCCCGCCGTGCCTTCGAACTCGCCGCCCGCTGCGCCCAGCTGACCCACGGCCACCGCACCGGCTACCTCGCGGCCGGTGCGTTCGCCGCCCTGGTCGAGCGTGTGGTCGAGGGCGTCCCGCTCCTCCAGGCGGTCGAGGAGACCATGCTGCAGACGAGTGCGTACACGGGCGGGGAGGAGACGATCGCCGCCCTCGAGCGCGCGGTCCGGATCGCCGCCGAAGGCGACCCGAGCGCGGAGAAGGTCGAGCGGGTCGGCCTCGGCTGGATCGCCGAGGAGTGCCTGGCCATCGCGGTGTACGCGGCGCTGGCCGGGGCCGACGCGCGCGAGGCCGTCGTGCTCGCGGTGAACCACTCGGGGGACAGCGACTCCACCGGCGCGGTCTGCGGCAACCTGGTCGGCGCGCTGTACGGCGAGGCGGCGCTGCCCGCCTCCTGGACGGCCACGGTCGAGGGCCGCGAGGTGATCCTCCAGGTCGCCGAGGACTTGGCGGCCGCCTTCACCGGCGACCCCACCGGTCTCGCCGCCCGCTACCCCGCCCAGGCGCGGCCGTAAGGACGCTCATACTGATGGTCATGGAAGCTGCGCGACGTACCACCACCCTCCTGCTGGCGGCCGCCGCACTGGCCCTGCTGACCACCGGCTGCTCCTCCGACGCGGCCGCGCCCGCCGCTGCCGCCGGAGGGTCGAGCACCCCGGGCGCGCTCTCGGTGCAGGGCCCGCGCTCGCACCTGGAGCTCAGCGGCGCGCGGCTGGCGGGCGGCGAGCTCAAGCTGACGGTCCGCAACGAGGGCAAGGTGCCCGAGCACCTGTCGGTGGTGAGCACCGAACAGGACGGCCGGGCCACCCTGACCGGCAGCCAGGGCCCGGACAACGCGCTCACCTCCGCCGGCGTCCTGATCAAGCCGGGCGAGTCCGCCGTGTTCGGCGGCCAGGGCCCGACCATCAAGTTCCCCAAGCCGGGCGCCGCCCACCCGACGGACGTCGACACCATCCTGATCTTCAGCGTCTCCGGCCTGGTCCACCTGACCACGCCGACCGGCTGAGACTAAGAACCCGGCTTCTCCGCAGCGGTACGGAAGCCGACGGTCAGCGCCACCGCCTTGGCGAAGTCGGCCGCTCCTGGCGCGGCCGGTGCCGAGTAGTCGAGCACCACGCCGACGGACCGCTCGTCCGCCCAGGCACACACGGGCATGTCCCAAGTCCGGTCCGTCCCGTGCTGGGTCAGTGCGGCGCACCGCAGGACGGCCGACGCCGCACCTGACCCGTAGCTCCGGGCCGGGGTCTCGGTGAGCGGGGCGTCGTTGGCGTTCCTGGCTTTCAGCACGGACAGCAGCACCTGGTCGGCCTGCCCGGCGAGATCCGCCGAATGGAACCGGGGCCGGCTGACTCCGGCGAAGTAGACCGGCCGGTTGATGTCGTACGTGCCGGAGGCGGGGGCACCGGTGTGCTCCGGGAAGAGCACTGCGAGCTGCTCGCCCATCCGCTCGGACAGGCCACCTGTCCTGGGCGACTTCTTCGCCTCGCCGACACTCGGCGGCGCGACCAGGGCGTCGACCCGTGCCGGCGGCGCGGCAGCTGCCCCGGTGCTCGTTCCCGCCACCGGCCCGGGCACGGATCCCGCCGCCGAACAGCCCGTCACGCTCGCGGCCAGCAGGCAGGCCGCTGCCGCCCCCCGAAGTCTCATCATCCCCCGTACCTTCCGGACGGCCGGCTCAGCGCGCGGCCGCCCTCACAGTTCCACCACCAGCTCGGTGAGCCCCCGGATCACGTACCCCGGCTGCCAGGACGGCTCCCGGACCAGTCGCAGGCCCGGGGCCCGGCGCAGCAGGGCGCCGAAGGACTCGGTGAGCTCCATTCTGGCCAGCGGGGCGCCGAGGCAGAAGTGAATTCCGGCGCCGAAGGAGATGTGCGGGTTGTCGGTGCGGCCCAGGTCCAGGGTGTCCGGGTCGGTGAAGCGGGCCGGGTCGCGGTTGGCGGAGCCGAAGAGCAGCGCCAGCTCGGCGCCCCGGGGGACGGTCACCCCGCCGATCTCGATGTCGTCGAGGACCCATCGTTCGAAGAGCTGCAGCGGGGTGTCGTAGCGCATCAGCTCCTCGACGGCGGTGGGCAGCAGCTCGTCCACCGCGCCCCGCAGCCGGGCGAGTTCGCCGGGGTTGCGCAGCAGCGCCCACCAGCCGTTGCCGGTGGTGTTGACGGTCGCCTCGTGGCCGGCGTTGAGCAGCAGGACGCAGGTGGAGACCAGCTCCTGCTCGCTGAGCGCCTCGCCTTCGTCGTGGGCCTGCACCAGCTCGCTCAGCAGGTCCGGGCCCGGTGCCGACCGCCGGCGGGCGATCAGTTCGCGCAGGTAGTCGGAGAACTCGACGCTGGCCGCCACCGCCAGGCGGGCGGTCTCCGGCGAGGGGTTCAGCTCGAACATGCCGGTGATCGCGGCGGACCACGGGCGCAGCAGGCCCCGGTCGGTCTCGGGCACGCCGAGCAGTTCGGCGATCACGGCCACCGGCAGCGGTTCGGCGACCTCGGCGATCAGGTCACCGCCGCCCGCCGCGAGCAGGCGGTCGACCAGCTCACCGGCCGATCCGGCCACGGTCGGGCGCAGCGCCTCGACCGTGCGCGGGGTGAAGACCTTGGAGACCAGCCGCCGGATCCGGGTGTGGTCGGGGCCCTCCAGGTCGAGCAGACCGTTGCCGTTGAGGGTGTGGAAGGGCTCGTGCGCCGGGTCGGGCTCGGGGCGGCCGAACTCGGCGTGGCTGAACCGGTGGGTGTAGACCCGGCCGAGCCGCCGGTCCCGCAGCAGCGCGCTGACGTCGGCGTAGCGGGAGACCAGCCACTGCCCGGTCGGCTCGTACCGCACCACGGGCGCCTGCTCCCGCAGCGCCGCGTACGCCTGGTACGGCTCGGCCACGAAGGCCGCTGACTGCGGATCGAACTCCGGCATCATCCGGTCATCGTACGCACCGGATCACCCGAACTCCCCCGCCAGGATGCGCCGCACCAGCCCGGGCAGCGAGGCGGAGATCGGCTCCCGGATCACCTCCTCGGCGACGTGGTCGTACGGGGTCTCGGTGGCGTTGACCACGATCAGCCGGGCGCCCGCGGCGACGGCGATGTCGACCAGACCGGCGGCGGGGTGCACCTGGAGGGTGGAGCCGATGGCGAGGAAGACCTGGCAGGCGGCGGCCACGGCCTGGGCCTTGTCGAGCACGACCGGGTCGAGCAGCTCGCCGAACATCACGGTGGCCGGCTTGAGCACCGCGCCGCACTCGCGGCAGGGCGGGTCGCCCTCCCCGGCGGCGACGCGCTCGAGCACCGCCGCCATCGTGCCGCGCTCCCCGCAACCCAGGCACACCACCTGCTGGGCGGTGCCGTGCAGTTCGAAGACCTTGCGGTCGGGCAGCCCGGCCTTCTGGTGCAGGCCGTCCACGTTCTGGGTGAGCACCCGCAGCGGCACCCCGGCGCGCTCCAGCTCGACCAGCGCGCGGTGGCCCGGGTTCGGCTCGGCGAAGGCCGCGCCCACGTCGCGCCGCATCACCCAGGCGCGGCGCCGGATCTCCTCGTCCGCGACGTAGTACCGGTAGGTGACCAGCTTCTCGGCGTCCGGCTCCCGGCGCCAGAGCCCGTTCGGGCCCCGGTAGTCGGGAATCCCGGAGTCGGTGGAGATCCCGGCCCCGGTGAGGGCGGCGATCAGCGGACGGCGGGCGGCAGGAGTGGCGCTCATACCCCGGGACGGTACGGGGTCGTCCCGAGGGGCACGAGCAGGTTTTCCGTGCGCCCCGGCCGGGCGCGGCGGCGGGATACCGTGTGGGCCGTGAGCGGTGTGGCGGAGATGACGGTGTGGCTGCGGAGCCGGACGGCCGGGCAGTTGGCGGAGCTGCTGGCGCAGCGGGGGCTGGCCCCCGGCCTGGCGGCCGTCCCCCGGGAGCGGCTGGCCGGGCAGCTGCTCAGCGCCAACTCGGTACTGAACGGCATGAGTTCACTGAACCTGGCGCAGCTGCAGGTGCTCACCGCGGTCGCCGCGCTCGCCGACCGGCTGCACGGGCCGGTGACGGCGGCGTCCGCCCGCTCAGGGCCGGCCGGCTTCGCCGGGCGGCGTCTCCCGGGCCGGGCGCCGGCTCCGGCCGCGCCGGATCCCGCCGAGCGGCCGGTGCCCCACGAGCTGCTGCTCGACGAGCTGGGCGAGGCCGCCGGGCCGGTGCTGGTGCAGCTGGCCGACCGCGCCCTGCTGCTGCCCTCGCCCGCCGAGCAGTTGGTCCTGCCCGCCGTGCTGCACCAGCGGGCCGCCGAGCTGCAGGGCCTCGGCCACCCGGTGGCGGGGCTGCTCGACGACGTGTACCGGACGGCCGAGCTGCGGCTGATCGCCCACACCCTGGGCCTGCCCGAAAGGCCCACCCGCGCCGAGCAGCTGCGAGGCGTCGTCACGCTGCTCACCGACGCCGAGCGCGTCCGGCAGCTGGCCGCGCAGGCCCCGCCGGAGGCGCTGGAGCTGCTGGCCGAGCTGGTGCCGGGCCCGCCGCTGCTGCGGACGCACTGCTTCGTGCCGGGCAACGGCGCGAGCTACGTCGGCGCGCACGGCTCCTTCGCCTTCCGCCCGGGCGGCTCGGGCGATCCGGGCACGGACTGGCTGGCGGCCCGGGGCCTGCTGGTGCCGGTCGGCACGGACCTCGTGGAGCTCCCGTACGAGATCGGCCTGGCCCTGCGCGGGCCGGCGGCCGCACTCCCGTTCGCCCCCATGCCGGACGCGCTCCCGATGCGTGCGCTGAGCAGCCGTCAGGCGGGCCAGGCGCAGGCCGCGGCCATGGCGGCGGCCTCCCGGGTGGAGCTGCTGCTGCGCGCGGTCGAGGCCACGCCGCCCGGGGTCCGAAAGTCCGGCGGGCTGGCGGTGCGGGACACCAAGGCGCTGGCCAAGGCGGCCGGGGCGGGCGAGGAGCAGACCAGGCTCTGGCTGGATCTCGCAGCCAACGCCGGGCTGCTGGCCCCGCACCGGCCCGGGGCCGACGGCGGCGCGGCCAAGGCCAAGGCCAACGACGTGCCGGTCCGGCTGCTGCCCACCACCGGCTACGACGCCTGGCTGGCCGCGGCGCCCGCCGACCGGCTGCTGCCCCTGGTGGCGGCCTGGGCCGTCACCCCCGAGGTCTTCAGCCACTGGCCCGCCGAGGCGGGCCCGCCGGTCGCCCTGGTCACCCCGCAGGACGAGCTGGCCGTACCGCTGCGGCACGCGCTCCTGGAGGTGCTGGCCCGCCTCCCCGACGGCCAGGGTCTCGGCCCCGTCGCCGCTCTGCCGGGGCCCGCCCTCGGTGCGCTGATGCGGGCGGTCGGCTGGCACCGGCCCCTGCTCGACCTGGTCGACGAGGACCTGGACGCGGTGACGGCCACGCTCGCGGAGGCGGAGCTGCTCGGCGTGGTCGCGGAGGGCGCCCTGACCGAGGTCGGCCTGGCCGTGCTCGGCCTGCTGCGGTCGGGCGCGGCCGAGTACTTCCCCGCCGTCCCCGGCGCCGGTCCTGAGCTCGACGGTCTCCCCCGGCTCGCCGCCGCCGTCGCCGGGCTGCGGGCCGCGCTCGCCGCGTCGCTGCCCGCCCCGCTGCACACCGCCCGCTTCCAGGCCGACCTGACGGTGGTCGTGCCCGGCACACCCGGCCCCGAGCTGGCCGAGCTGATCGGCTCCTGCGCCGACCGGGAGTCCGACGGCCACGCCGTGGTCTGGCGGGTCGGCCCCGGCTCGGTGCGGCGGGCCCTGGACGGCGGAGCCGAGGCGGCCGGGCTGCTGGCGCGGCTGGCCGAGGTCTCCGAGGGCGGGGCTCCGCTGCCGCAGACCCTGGCGTACCTGGTCACGGACACCGCCCGGACGTACGGGCGGATCCGGGTGCTGCAGCCCGGCTGCTGCCTGCGTTCGGAGGACCCGGCCCTGCTGGTCGAGGTCTCCCGGGAGCGCGGCCTGGCCCGCCTGGGCCTGCGGCTGATCGCCCCCACCGTCCTGATCTCCGCCACCGGGCCGGCCGAGACCCTGGCCGCCCTGCGCGGCGCGGGCTACGCCCCCGTCCTCGAAGCCGGGACGGGCGACGCCCTGCTCGAGCGCACCCCGCCGCTGCGGGCGCCGAACCCGATGCCGCCGCTGCTGCGCCGAGGCCCTCAGCTCTCGCCCGCGACCACCGCGCCCGCCTCGTAGGCGAAGACCACCGCGTGCACCCTGTCCCGCAGGTGGAGCTTGGCGAGCACGTTGCTCACGTGCGTCTTCACGGTGTGCTCACTGACCGTCAGCTCGGCCGCGATCTCGGCGTTGGACAGGCCCCGGGCGAGCAGCCGCAGGGTCTCCTGCTCACGGGCCGTCAGCTGGTCGAGCAGCCGCGAGCGCGGCACGGCGGCCGGGCCGGCCGGGCGGCGCGCGGCGAACTCGCTGATCAGGCGTCTGGTCACCGAGGGGGCCAGCAACGCCTCGCCGGAGGCGACCATCCGGACCCCGTGCACCAGGTCGTCCCGGCGGACGTCCTTGAGCAGGAAGCCGCTGGCCCCCGCGTACAGCGCGTCGTAGACGTAGTCGTCGATGTCGAAGGTGGTCAGCATGATCACCTTCGTCCCCGGGTGGCCCGCGCAGACCTGCCGGGCCGCCTCCAGGCCGTCCATCACCGGCATCCGCACGTCGAGCAGCAGCACGTCCGGCCGGTGCTCGGCCACCGCGGCCACCGCCTGCGCGCCGTCCGCCGCCTCGGCGACCACCTCGATGTCCGGCTGGGCGTCCAGGATCATCCCGAACCCCGCCCGCACCAGCTCCTGGTCGTCCGCGACCACCACCCTGATCACGCCAGAACCTCCCCCGTCAGCCCAGTGGCAGCTTCGCGCTCACCAGGAACCCAGCTCCGTCCTCCCGCGGCCCGGCCCAGGCCTGGCCGCCGCAGGCGGCCGCCCGCTCGCGGATGCCGACCAGCCCGCGGCCGCCGGACCACCCGGCACCCCGGTCCGCTCCGCCGCCCCGGCCGTCGTCCGCCACCGCGACCTCCAGCATCTCCCCCGCGAGGGTGAGCCGGACGCTCACCCGGCCGGCGCCGGAGTGCTTGACCGTGTTGGTCAGCGCCTCCTGGACGATCCGGTACGCCGCGGTCTCCACGTCCGGTGGCATCGTACGCTGCTGCTCCACCGGAAGATCGAGATCGACCTCGATCCCCGCCCCGCGCACCCGCTCGGCCACCACCGCCAGCTCTGCGAGCTTGGGCTGCGGCGCCAGCTGCGGGCCGGCGTCCTCCGTCTTCAGCACCCCGAGCACCCGGCGCAGCTGCACCATGGCGTCCCGCCCGGAGTCCGCGATGGTGTCGAAGGCGCGGATCGCCCGGTCCGGGTCGCTGCGCACCACCACCGGCCCGGCCTCGGCCTGGATCACCATCAGCGAGACGGCGTGCGCCAGGATGTCGTGCATCTCCCTGGCGATCCGCCCGCGCTCCTCGGCCACCGCCCGGGCCGCGTCGCTGGCCGCGCGCAGCCCCAGCTCGTGCGCCCGCTCCCGCTCCAGCGCGGCCAGCCGGCGGTTCTGCCGCACCAGCGTGCCGAAGACGAAGCTGCCCACCGACATCATCAGGCTGAACAGCATCCCGTTGATCGAGTACGTGCCGAGCACGTTCGCCACGGTCAGCACGCCGAGGGTGGTCCAGCGCTGCCAGTCCTTGCCCCGGTCGGCCACGGTGTAGATGCTGATCACCATGTAGAGCTCGACCTGCGGCTGCGCCGAGTGCGCGAGGACCGAGAGCGCGATGGCCGGGACGCCGCAGAGCTGGATCACCGCCCACGGGGCCCGCCGCCGCCAGGGCAGCGGCAGGGCGGTGCTCACCGCCAGCGCGTACGTCCACCAGGGCCAGCCGCCGCCGTCGTGGAAGACCGCCCAGGCCGAGACCACGGCCGACAGCAGCGCGAGCAGACTGTCCGCCAGGTACGGGCTGACGCTCCTGCGCCGCCACCGATCCATCTCGGCCCCCTCCGGTCGGGGCGGCAGGCCCGCCCCCGGCAGCAGATCCTGCCGTACCCGCAGGTCGGCGGGCACCTCAGGCCCCGCTGACGGTGACGTCACCCGTCTCGGTGGTCGCGGTGACCGTCCGGGTGGCGGCCGGGTCCTGCTTCACGCCGACGTTCACGTTGCCGGTCTGGGCCTTGGCGTTCACCAGGTAGGCGGCCTCCTTCGGGAGGGTGAGCCGGACGCTGCCGGTCTGGCTGCTGCTGTGCACCTCGGTCACGTCACCCGTGAAGCGCGCCCGGACACTGCCGGTCTGGGTGGAGAGCGAGGCCCTCGCCCCGGCCAGGTCCTCGGCCTCGACGTCGCCGGTCTCCGTCTTCGCGTCCACCTCGGCCTTCAGCCCGGTCAGCTCCACCGACCCGGTGTCGGTGACCACCTTGACCACCGTGCCGGCCGGCACCTTCACCTCGTACCCGACCGCGCAGTTGTGGTCCGGGCAGCGGTAGCCGAGGGTCAGCGTCCCGTCGGCGGCGGTCACGTGCGTGGCGTCGGGCTGCTGGTCCTGGTAGCTGCGGTGCTCGGTGACCTGCACCCCGCTGCCACCGCCGGTGACCTTCACGTCCCCGGTGTCCGCGTGCACCACCAACGCCTTGACCTGGTCCGCCACCCCGTAGCTGACATCCTCGTGCTGCCGGTCGTCCCCCAGGAAGCACCCCGACATCCCGAACAGCACCGCCCCCGTGATCGCCGTCGCCCCGACCACGCGCTTGAACCCACCCATGTCGTCCCCCGCTCGGTTCCACCGCCCGGCCTCCCCGGACACTGAGAATCCTGCCCGCCACCCCCCTCACCCCGACTCCCCCGCCCGGGCGGTTTACTCCCCTCCCCCGCAGGAGGGAGACGGCTGCGGGAACGCCGCAGGGCGGCCACCCCGAGTGGGGTGACCGCCCTGCGGTTCAAGCGGGGACTCAGCCGGTGTACGGGCCGTAGTCGTAGTCGTCCAGCGGGACGGCCTGGCCGGAGCCGGTGCCGAAGGGCGACAGGTCGTAGTCGTCGTAGCCGACGGCCGAGTACATCGCGGCCTTGGCCTCCTCGGTCGGCTCGACCCGGATGTTGCGGTAGCGGGGCAGACCCGTACCGGCCGGGATGAGCTTACCGAGGATGACGTTCTCCTTGAGGCCGAGCAGCGGGTCCGACTTGGCGTGGATCGCCGCATCGGTGAGGACCCGGGTCGTCTCCTGGAAGGAGGCGGCCGACAGCCAGGACTCGGTGGCCAGCGAGGCCTTGGTGATACCCATCAGCTGCGGACGGCCGGAGGCGGGGTGACCGCCCTCGGAGACCACACGACGGTTCTCGGTCTCGAAGCGACCACGCTCGACCAGCTCGCCGGGCAGCAGCTCGGCGTCGCCGGACTCGATGATCGTCACGCGGCGGAGCATCTGCCGGATGATGATCTCGATGTGCTTGTCGTGGATCGACACACCCTGCGAGTTGTAGACCTTCTGGACCTCGGCCACCAGGTGGATCTGGACGGCACGCTGGCCCATGATGCGCAGGACGTCGTGCGGGTTGGTCGCACCCATGGTCAGCTTCTGGCCGACCGCGACCGCCTCGCCCTCGGAGACCAGCAGCTTGACACGCTTGGAGACCGGGTAGGCGATCTCGTCGGTGCCGTCGTCCGGCGTGATGACGATCTTGCGGGTCTTCTCGGTGTCCTCGATCCGCACGCGGCCGTCGGCCTCGGAGATCGGGGCCACACCCTTGGGGGTACGGGCCTCGAAGAGCTCGACGACACGGGGCAGACCCTGCGTGATGTCGTCACCGGCCACACCACCGGTGTGGAAGGTGCGCATGGTCAGCTGGGTACCGGGCTCACCGATGGACTGGGCGGCGATGATGCCGACCGCCTCACCGATGTCGACCAGCTTGCCGGTGGCCAGCGAGCGGCCGTAGCACATGGCGCAGGTGCCGACCGCCGACTCACAGGTGAGGATCGAGCGGGTCTTGACCTCGCCGATGCCGTGGCGGATCAGCTCGTCGATCAGCACGTCACCGAGGTCGGTGTTGGCGGTGGCAAGGAGCTTGCCGTCCACCGTGATGTCCTCGGCGAGCATGCGGGCGTAGACGCTGGTCTCGACGTCGTCCGTCTTGCGCAGCACGCCGTCGGCGCCCACGGTGCCGATCGCCAGCTTCAGGCCGCGCTCGGTGCCGCAGTCCTCCTCGCGAATGATGACGTCCTGGGAGACGTCGACCAGACGACGGGTGAGGTAGCCGGAGTCGGCGGTACGGAGGGCGGTGTCCGCGAGACCCTTACGGGCACCGTGGGTGGAGATGAAGTACTCCAGCACGGAGAGACCCTCACGGAACGAGGCCTTGATGGGCCGCGCGATGGTCTCGTTCTTCGCGTTCGACACCAGACCACGCATACCGGCGATCTGACGCATCTGCATCATGTTTCCACGAGCACCCGAGTCGACCATCATGAAGATGGGGTTCGTCTTCGGGAAGTTCGCGTTCATGGCCTCGGCAACCTCGTTGGTCGCCTGGGTCCAGATGCCGATGAGCTCCTGCTTGCGCTCGTTGTCGGTGATCAGGCCGCGCTCGTACTGGCGCTGCACCTTCTCGGCCTTCGCCTCGTAGCCCTCGAGGATCTGGGGCTTGGTCGGCGGGACGACGACGTCCGAGATGGAGACGGTGACGCCCGAGCGGGTGGCCCAGTGGAAACCGGCCGCCTTCAGGTTGTCCAGGGTCGCCGCGACGGTGACCTTGGGGTAGCGCTCGGCCAGGTCGTTGACGATCGCGGAGAGCTGCTTCTTGCCCACCTCGTAGTCGACGAACGGGTAGTCCTCGGGCAGCAGCTCGTTGAAGAGCGCGCGGCCCAGGGTGGTCTTCAGGCGGAAGGACTCGCCCTCGAACCAGGTGGTCTGGCCGTCCTCGTCCAGCGGCGGGGTCCAGCCGCGCGGCGGCACGGTGCCGATCGGCAGACGCAGCTCGATCGGGGCCTGGACGTCCAGCTCGCGGGCGTCGAAGGACATGATCGCCTCGGCGGTCGAGGAGAAGGAGCGGCCGGCGCCCTTCACCTCCGCACGGTCCGAGGTGAGGAAGAACAGACCGAGCACCATGTCCTGGGTCGGCATGGTGACGGGGCGACCGTCGGCCGGCTTCAGGATGTTGTTCGAGGACAGCATCAGGATGCGGGCCTCGGCCTGCGCCTCCGCGGAGAGCGGCAGGTGGACGGCCATCTGGTCACCGTCGAAGTCCGCGTTGAACGCGGTGCAGACGAGCGGGTGGATCTGGATGGCCTTGCCCTCGACCAGCTGCGGCTCGAAGGCCTGGATGCCGAGGCGGTGCAGGGTGGGCGCACGGTTCAGCAGAACCGGGTGCTCGGCGATGACCTCTTCGAGGACGTCCCACACGACCGGGCGGGCGCGCTCGACCATGCGCTTGGCCGACTTGATGTTCTGCGCGTGGTTCAGGTCGACCAGGCGCTTCATCACGAACGGCTTGAAGAGCTCGAGCGCCATGGCCTTCGGCAGACCGCACTGGTGCAGCTTGAGCTGCGGGCCGACGACGATGACCGAACGGGCCGAGTAGTCGACTCGCTTGCCGAGCAGGTTCTGGCGGAAACGACCCTGCTTACCCTTCAGCATGTCGCTGAGGGACTTCAGCGGACGGTTGCCGGGGCCCGTGACCGGGCGGCCACGACGGCCGTTGTCGAAGAGGGCGTCGACCGCCTCCTGGAGCATGCGCTTCTCGTTGTTGACGATGATCTCGGGCGCGCCGAGGTCGAGAAGCCGCTTCAGGCGGTTGTTGCGGTTGATCACACGGCGGTACAGGTCGTTGAGGTCGGAGGTCGCGAAGCGGCCACCGTCCAGCTGCACCATCGGGCGGAGGTCCGGCGGGATGACCGGGACGCAGTCCAGCACCATGCCGTTGGGCTTGTTGGTGGTCTGCAGGAACGCCGAGACGACCTTGAGGCGCTTGAGCGCACGGGTCTTCTTCTGGCCCTTGCCGCTGCGGATGATCTCGCGCAGGCGCTCGGACTCCTCGGCCAGGTCGAAGGTCTCCAGGCGGTCCTTGAGGGCCGCGGCACCCATCGAGCCGGAGAAGTACGTGCCGAAGCGGTCGCGCAGCTCGCGGTAGAGCAGCTCGTCGCCCTCGAGGTCCTGGACCTTGAGGTTCTTGAAGCGGGCCCACACCTCGTCGAGGCGGTCGATCTCGCGCTGCGCGCGGTCGCGCAGCTGCTTCATCTCACGCTCGGCACCCTCGCGCACCTTGCGGCGCACGTCGGCCTTGGCGCCCTCGGCCTCCAGCTCGGCGAGGTCGGTCTCGGCCTTCTTGGCGCGGTTCTCCAGGTCGGAGTCGCGACGGTTCTCGATCTGCTGGCGCTCGACCGAGACGTGCGCCTCCAGGGACGGGAGGTCGCGCTGGCGACGCTCGTCGTCCACCCAGGTGATCATGTAGGCGGCGAAGTAGATGACCTTCTCGAGGTCCTTGGGAGCAAGGTCGAGGAGGTAACCCAGACGCGACGGGACACCCTTGAAGTACCAGATGTGGGTGACCGGGGCGGCCAGCTCGATGTGGCCCATCCGCTCGCGGCGGACCTTGGCGCGAGTGACCTCGACGCCGCAGCGCTCGCAGATGATGCCCTTGAAGCGGACGCGCTTGTACTTACCGCAGTAGCACTCCCAGTCCCGGGTGGGGCCGAAGATCTTCTCGCAGAAGAGCCCGTCCTTTTCCGGCTTCAGGGTGCGGTAGTTGATGGTCTCCGGCTTCTTGACCTCGCCGTGGGACCACTGGCGGATGTCGTCGGCGGTGGCCAGGCCGATGCGGAGCTCGTCGAAGAAGTTGACGTCAAGCACTGGTCGTCAAGCCCTCTTTCGTGAATCGAGAGTCTGTCTGTTGGTCTGAGGGGGGCCTGGGGGCTGGGCCGGCTCTCTACTTGCGAGAGCCGGCCCGGCCTCCGTCAGACCTCTTCGACGCTGCTCGGCTCGCGCCGGGACAGGTCAATGCCGAGCTCCTCGGCCGCGCGGAACACGTCCTCGTCGGAGTCCCGCATCTCGATGGACGAGCCGTCCGAGGACAGCACCTCCACGTTGAGGCAGAGCGACTGCATTTCCTTGATGAGCACCTTGAAGGACTCGGGAATGCCGGGCTCGGGGATGTTCTCGCCCTTGACGATCGCCTCGTAGACCTTCACGCGGCCCAGGACGTCGTCGGACTTGATGGTGAGCAGCTCCTGCAGGGCGTAGGCGGCGCCGTACGCCTCAAGGGCCCACACCTCCATCTCACCGAATCGCTGACCACCGAACTGCGCCTTACCACCGAGCGGCTGCTGGGTGATCATCGAGTACGGACCGGTCGAACGGGCGTGCAGCTTGTCGTCGACCAGGTGGTGC
>NZ_JBEOWY010000055.1:0-56422 GCF_040296285.1 Kitasatospora sp. NPDC002227 | reverse complement strand
ACGCCAGGCCAGAACGGCTCACGCGAGCGCGGCTTCGGCTCCCTCAAGTACGAGAAGCTGTTCCTCGAGGAGATACCCGACGCCCTCGACCTCGTTCGGCACGCCGAGGACTACCGGACCGAGTACAACACCGTCCGACCGCACGAGGCACTGGCCTGGAACCGGCCACACGACGTCCACACCGGCGCCGCGGACCCGCTCGTCCCCAACTTTCCCGAACCCGAAAACCTGCCAACTACTTGACGCGGGACATTCGCGCTCGCCCTCGGCCTGCGGCAGGGCGAAGTGCTCGGACTCCAGTGGAAGGACGTCGACTTCGTCCGGGGCGTGGCTTGGGTCAAGCGCGGCCGGCTGCGGCCCAAGTACCGCCACGGCTGCGGCGACCGCTGCGGGCGCAAGCCCGGCTTCTGCCTGAAGAAGGAGCCGATCCGACGTGAGACCAAGGACACCAAGTCCCGCGCCGGTCGGCGCGCGGTGCCGTTGCCCGAGCAGCTTGCCGTGGTCCTCCGCCAACACAAGGAGGAGCAGGAACGCGAGCGGCTTCTCGCCCGCGACCTCTGGGTGGAGAAGGGGTACGTCTTCACCTCGGAGGCTGGTGAGCCGCTCAACCCCAGCACCGACTACCACCACTGGAAGCGCCTCCTGCGCGAGGCCAGCATCCGCGACGGCCGTCTCCACGACGCCCGCCACACCGCCTCGACCGTCCTCCTCCTGCTCGGCGTGCCCGAGCGGGTCGTGATGGCGATCATGGGCTGGTCCTCGACCTCGATGGCCCAGCGGTACCAGCACGTCACCGAGCCGATGCTGAACGACGTGGGCAAGAAGCTCGACGCGGCGCTGTGGGGCGAGTTGGGCGCCTAGGACGAAATCCGACATAGGCGCAGCCCGAGTTCGCGTTCGCTCGGACCATCCACCAGCAGGGGCGACGGCGATGCCGTCGCCCCTGCTGGTGGAGAACTATGCAGCCACAAGAGCCTGGGCGCTCCTTGCCAAAGTAGCTCTGCAGGCACTTCGAGAACTTGAACCTGCCCTTATTGACTGGCGCTTCGCTGGGTGCGGATTAGAGCGCTCCAGCCGGACGTGAGGTGGAGTCGGTTCTGCTGGAGAGACTCCTGGCTCAGGCGCGTTCGGCGTCGATCTGGTCGAGATAGCGCCGGTGGTGCTCGTCTGCTGACGCGCGGCCACGGACTAGGGTGCCTTCCTCGCTGCGGAACGTGCGGTTGCGATCACCCTTAAAAGACAGCCAGTTGAAGCTTGTGGTGATCCAAACGTCGTCGAAGAGTAGGACCTTGGCGTGGGTGCTCTTCAAGCGGCTGAAGTGGAAGTTCTGGGGGTAGCGGTCGGCGAGGTTCTGGAGGCGGCGGATCGCGTCACGGTCGGACTCCGATTCGTCGCTGCTGTAGCCGTAGGCGATGTCGACAGAGACCTTGGCACGCAGGCGTCCTTCCAGCTTGCTGAGCAAGTCGGTCGTGATGATCGCGCGCTTGATCCACGGGGAGATGATCAAGATGCGGCGCTTGGCACTGGTCAGGGCCTCGTCCAGAAGGTCGGGGTGCTCAAAGACGCTAATCGCCCGGATCTCGTTGTGCACGGGACCTGGCTGGGGTGGCACAGCGCCGAGAGGGGTGGCCTGAATGTGTGCTGCGGCATCGGCCCGTTGGCGGGTCACTTCCGCCAGCGGAACTCGTACGCGTTCGAGGTCCGGGGCGAGAACGGGACGGGGCGGGGCGGGCTCAACGTTGATGCCGAGAGCTTGGGCTCCACCATGGTTGAGGAGAGCGATCTCGTGGGGGTGGCTTAGTTCCTGGTCGACGACGACGCCGAGCTGGAGGTCGGTGCGGTCTTCGTCGGCGTAGACGAGGACCTTCGCGGGGATGAAGCGCGGTGCCGGGGCCTGAGTGACGCGGCGGATCGCGAGGATCTCGCGTTGATCCTCTCGGTCCTTGAGCAGGAGGTTGAGTTCGGCGAGCGAGAGGTCACCGGGCTGAATCTCGGTGTTCTCGACCGCAGGGAGCAGCATGAGGTCGTCTTCAGTGGCGCGGCGCTTGGTGATGACGGACTGACGGTCGTAGGGGCGTACCTTGCGCAGCAGCCGGTCCCAGATGAAGGGCATGTCGCTGCGCTGCGGGCGGGTGACCGTGAGTTCGTTGGCAGCCCTCTGCCCCTTGCCGGTTAGCCGGAGGGGATATTGGTTGGGCTTGGCGCCGGGTTGAGGCCGGCCGTAGACAAGGTGGTCGTGAGAGAACTGGTCGGCGACAGCCTTGGCGACCATTGGTGTCTCCAGCCCGAGGACACCGCCGATACCCTCGGGGGTACGAATGTTGGCACTGACCAGACGCAGAACGAACTCGTCGAGCAGGGGGAGTTGCTTGCGTTCCTGGGCTTCGACGGCGACGGTCACCGGCGTGACCGGGAGGGCTGCATCGATGATGGTGATGAGTTCGAGGCCAGGGCGAGCATTGTGGAAGCGGACGGCGAGGAGACTGTCGGGGCTAAAGGTCGGCATCGGTGATCTCGCAGTCCTCGGGGTGGGCGCGGATGTAGTCCAGGACGTCGCGCAGGGCTCCGGGCTTGCTCTGGCAGAACGCGGTGTCGCCGACGACGACCAGGCCGTAGCGGGCGCGGGAGAGGGCAACGTTGATGCGCCGCCAGTAGGGCTCGCCGAGGAACCCGAAGTCGGCGCGGTCGTTGCTACGGGTGACGGAGAAGAAGGCCAGGTCGCATTCGCGACCCTGGACGGCGTCGACGGACAGTACCTCGACGACCAGGTGCGACAGGTGAAGTGAGGCGAGACGGCGGCGTAGTTCCTCGACCTGCCTGCTGTATGGGGCGATAACGAGGACCTCGAGCTTGCCGCCTTGCCCAGGTTTGATCAGGCGCGTCTCGACGGCGCGGTCGACGGCCTGCAGTCGACGCGCGACCAGTTGGGCCTCGGCGCGGTTCAGGACGCTGCGCTCGGTGTCGGTGCGCTCGGCTTCGCGGCGCTGCCTGCCGAGGCGGGAAGTGTCGATCCAGTGGATCGGCTTGTAGAGCTGGTCGTAGCCGGGGAGCTTGTTTGTGCCGGGGGACCTCAGCTGCTCCTTGTAGAAGCATGTGGAGATCATGTTGCCGATCGCCGGGGTCATCCGGTACTGCTCGACCAGCAGGTGCTTGACTGGGTGTTGGGTGTGGTCAATGAGGTACTGGAACAAGGTGGTCTCCACCAGCTCGGGGAAGAGCCGGTAGTCCTCCATGAGCTTGTGCTCGCGCAGCAGGTCCTCGTCCAGCGGGGGCAGCTGACGGGTATCCCCGACCATGATCCACTGGCGGGCGCGGGCGAGGGGGACCAGTGCCTCGGTCGCCGTGGCTTTGGAAGCCTCGTCGAAGATGCACAGGTCGAAGTCGAGGTCGCGCACGGCCTGATGACCAAGGAAACCCAGCGCGGTTCCGCCAACGACGTTGCGGGTCCGCAAGAAGGAGCCAACCAGGGCTTGGTCAGTTTCGATGCGCTGCAGCCACTCACCTTGCAGGCGTAGTACGTCCAGTAGGCCGGCAGCGACCGGGTCATTGCCCAGTAGCGCGGCGACGACCATGCGGAAGTCGGCGGCCGGCATGTCTTCTTTGAGAGTGAGGTCTCCTTCGAGTTCCCGCTGGACCTGGGTGAACAGCTCGCTGCGTTGGTCGAGGAGGTCGTCGAGGTGGGCTCGGGCAGACACGATCTCTTCGGCGAGCTCGCGCGAGGAGGTGGTGCGGTCGTCGGCGGGCTGCTCGGCCAACTCGGTGATGCGCCGCTCGACGTGCGCGATGTCGGCAGCGACGGCCGCGAGTCCCTCTAGAGTGAGTGACGCCTTGAGGTGACGAGCCTGGAGGTTGTTGTGGCCGGCGAGCTGCTCTAGGTATGCCTCGGCCTTGGCTCGGACCTGACGCGACCAACGCTTGATCTGCTTGTCGAGCAGGAGATGTTGTGTGTCGGGCGCGACGCGGGGATCGTCTGGGCGGCCGAGCCTGACTACATTGGTCCGCCCTGATGCCGCGATGCGGTTGAGGGCGTTGTCGATGGCGATGTGAGTCTGGCTGACGATAAGAATGCGGGCCTTCGGCGAACGGCGCAAAGTCTGCTCGACGATTTCCGCGATGACGGTGGTCTTGCCGGTGCCCGGTGGCCCCTCGATCAGCAATAGATCTTGCGAGCCCAGTGCGCGGCGGACAACGTCCCGCTTGCTGGCGTCTAGATCGCCACGGAACCAGTCCTCGATATCTGTTGGGGCGCCGACTGGGAGGCTGCCCGGATCGTCGATCACCTGGCGGAGCAACCGGTTGGCACTCTGCCCCGCAGCGACGGTGGTGAGCGCGTCACGCTGGCGGGCGAGCGCGGTCTGGGTGGGGCCGAGGTAGGGCAGCAGCACGCCGCGATCCGGGATACGCCGGGCGAGGCGTGGGAACGTCATGATCAGCTGCTCGCCGGAAGCTCCGGTGATCTGGCCCCGCTCCAGTGGTCGACCCTGGGCGTAGTCGGCGGCGCTCCACTCTTCCCCCAGCAGCGCCAGGGGGTCCTCCACCGGCTTGGCGAGGTGAAAGATCCTGGTGCGACCATCGCCGCTGACTCTGGTGTATTCGAGGGCCTGACGGCCGCCAGCCGCGAGTTCCTCGCGGGCATCAAGCAGCCGCCCCCATGCGTCGAATAGGTCGCCGAGGTTGCGGACCTGCTCCTGCTTCTTCGCGGCGGCGCGAGCGGCATCATGATCGTCGAGCATCCCGAGCAAGGCCTGAAGGCCGTCATAGGCGGCAGCTTCGCCCGGATTTCGGAAGTCGAAGGTGAGCAGTGACCCCACTGGCACAGCCTTCTTCCGCCACTTAGCTAGCCACTCCTCCGGTTTGCGTTGGACCTGGACGACGACGGACCGGTCATTCTCGCGGTCATCGGCTTTCAAGCGCACTAGCAGCGTGCGGCCAGCGAGGCGGATTGTCTCCCGGTCAGACTCGCTGCTTTGCGAGTTGAAGCCATAGTCGGCATGCACAGTGCCGCCGAAGTCGTTCATCAAGGCGGCTTCGGCGCGCTGCCAGTCGATTTCCTCTCCGCGTGGGACTTCGAGGACCACCTCGGCGGCGGCACGGGTGAGCTTTAGCCACAAGAAGTTATGGCGTCTGGCCCACCGGGCTTGGCGGACCTCGTCGGCCTCCCGAAGTCGCTGCTCCAAAACGGAGGCGTTCGGCGGGCGGTTGGCCGGATCGAAGTCGATGCAGTCCGCCAGGACGGCATGGATCTCGGAGGGCAGCTCCAGGTCTTCCAGGACTCGTGCTAGGTCAGGGTAGTCGTGTGCCTTGCCAGCCGACATAACCTGGATGGCCAGGACGCCGTAGCCGAACACGTCGCGGACGTACGGGATGGTGTCGGATTGTTCGGGCGGGGAGTACAGGTTGGAGCGGAACCCGGCGACCGTCTCCTCCGCCGACGCTTCGAGGGCGACTTTCGAACGGATCTTGGCGATGCCAAAGTCGGCTAGCTTGACTGTGCCGTCCGCGCCGAGCAGTACGTTGCCAGGTTTCAGGTCACGGTGCTCGATCTCGCGCGCGTGGGCGAAGGCCAGCGCCGAAGCGAGCGGTGCACCGATCTGCTCGAAGAACTTCGGCCAGGACACTGGACGTCCGTGAGCCATCTCGTCTTTGAGGTTCCGGTCGATCCACTCCAGCGCGATGTAGTAGCGGCCAAGGCCCGCATCCCATCCCGAGGCGAGCATCTCGACGATGTTGGGGTGCCGCAGCTCCTGCAGAGCGCCGGTCTCGCGCGCCAGGAACAACTCGATGATCTCATCGTCTTCTTGCGGAAGCAGCAGCTTGACCGCGGCGGCCGCGCCGTTGGGGCTGTGCGTGTCGATGGCCTTGCGGACCTCGGACAGTCCGCCCTTGCGGGGGTCGACCGGCAGCAGCATGAACCGGTCGCTGATCATCTCATTGGCCACGCACAGCTCCTCGTCCCAGAGCGTCCCTCACGCCACGAACCATTGTGACAGGGCACACAGACGTCGAACTGGCTTTCTTGGAAGTGCGGGTCTTGGCTCTTCCGAGCGTCGGTGGGCGGGTGCTGGGGCCGCCGCCTCTGCAGGATCGAGACCGGTGGGAAGCGCTCGGAGCGGGGCGAGACCAAGGGGCCTGACGCGGTTCAGTTCCTGGGGGTGCTCGGCGGTCCCGCTCTGAGGTGACCCAGCCCGCTGTGCTCGCGCGGTCTGGTGGTGAGCCCGGTCGAGGCCCAAGATCCCAACTGAGACCAGAACTGAGACCGCTCAACGACGAGGGCCCCGACCGCTGTGCGGTCGGGGCCCTCGTTTGCCCTGGCGGGCGAGGCGGAGGATACGAGATTCGAACTCGTGAGGGTTTTATCCCAACACGCTTTCCAAGCGTGCGCCCTAGGCCTCTAGGCGAATCCTCCGTGGGAGAGCTTAGTACATGTTCAGGGGTGCTCGCGACCACGGTTCCGCAGGTGGTTCGGGTGGGGGTGCCTGGGGATGTGGGGGGTGGGGTGGGTGGTCCGGGGCGGGGCCGGGATCCGGTACTCTGGGGGCAGCCCCTCGTGCGGCGCTATCTCTCTGAACTCCCCCAGGGCCGGAAGGCAGCAAGGGTAGGAGAGCTCTGGCGGGTGCACGGGGGGTCTCTGCGTTCCCGGGCCGGGGCGGACGTGGTCTCCGTTTGTCGGTTGGTCCCGATATCGTCGGTGGCGTGTCCCTAGCCCTGTACCGCCGCTATCGCCCCGAGACTTTCGCTCAGGTCATCGGGCAGGAGCACGTGACGGCTCCGCTCCAGCAGGCCCTGCGCAACAACAGGGTCAACCACGCGTACCTGTTCAGCGGCCCGCGCGGCTGCGGCAAGACGACGAGCGCCCGCATCCTGGCCCGCTGCCTGAACTGCGACCAGGGCCCGACGCCGACGCCCTGCGGTGAGTGCCAGAGCTGCACCGACCTGGCCACCGGCGGCCCCGGCTCGATCGACGTGATCGAGATCGACGCCGCCTCGCACGGTGGTGTGGACGACGCGCGTGAGCTGCGGGAGCGGGCGTTCTTCGCCCCCGTGCACAGCCGGTACAAGATCTTCATCCTGGACGAGGCCCACATGGTGACCTCGGCCGGGTTCAACGCGCTGCTCAAGGTGGTCGAGGAGCCGCCGGAGCACCTGAAGTTCATCTTCGCCACCACCGAGCCGGAGAAGGTGATCGGGACGATCCGGTCCCGGACCCACCACTACCCCTTCCGGCTGGTGCCGCCCGGCACGCTGCGCGACTACCTGGCCGAGGTCTGCGGCCGCGAGAACATCCAGGTCGAGGACCCGGTCTTCCCGCTGGTGGTCCGGGCCGGGGCCGGTTCGGTCCGCGACTCGATGTCGGTGATGGACCAGCTGCTCGCCGGTGCGGACGAGGGCGGGGTGACGTACCAGATGGCCACCGCGCTGCTCGGGTACACCGACTCCGCGCTGCTCGACGAGGTGGTGGACGCCTTCGCCGTCCGCGACGGGGCGACGGTCTTCCAGGTGATCGACCGGGTGGTCGAGGGCGGGCACGACCCGCGCCGGTTCGTGACGGACCTGCTGGAGCGGCTGCGTGACCTGGTGATCCTGGCCACCGTGCCGGAGGCCGGGGAGAAGGGCCTGATCGACGCGCCCGCCGACCGGGTGGCGATCATGCAGGCCCAGGCGGACCGCTTCGGCGCGGCCGAGCTGAGCCGCGCCGCGGACATCGCCAACACCGGTCTGACCGAGATGCGGGGCAACGCCGCGCCGCGGCTGCAGCTCGAGCTGATCTGCGCCCGGGTGATGCTGCCCGGCGCGTACGACGACGAGCTGTCGCTGCTCGCCCGGGTGGACAAGCTGGAGCGCCGTGCCACGGCCGGCGGGATGGCCGGGATGGCTGGGATCGCCGGGATCGCCGGGATGGCCGGGATCGGCGGAGCGGCCCTCGCGGCTCCGGGCCCCGTGCAGCCGATGCAGCCCGCGCCGCCCGTCCAGGCCGAGCCGGCTGCTGCCCCGGTGCCGGTCCCGGCCCCGGTCCAGGTTGCGCCGCAGGCCGCAGCCCCGTTGCAGCAGCAGCCTGCGGCGCCCGCGCCGCAGGGCCCGGCCCCCGGCGCCTGGCCGATCCCGCGCAGCTTCGGCACCTCCGCCGCCGCGGCGGCGCCGCAGCCTGCCCCGGTCCAGCAGCAGCCGGCCCCGCAGTCGGCCCCGCAGCCGGTCCAGCCCCCGCAGCCGGCTCCGGTGGCAGCCGCCGCCGCTCCCTCCGCGAGCGCGCAGCAGGGCGCCGGCCAGGTCCGTCAGCTCTGGCCGCAGATCCTGGAGGCGGTGAAGAACCGCCGCCGCTTCACCTGGATCCTGCTCAGCCAGAACGGCCAGGTGGCCGGGTTCGACGGCAGCACGCTGCAGATCTCCTTCGTCAACGCCGGTGCCCGCGACAGCTTCGTGGGCAGCAACAGCGACGACGTGCTGAAGCAGGCGCTCGCCGACGCGCTGGGCGTGGACTGGCGGGTCGAGTGCATCGTCGACCCCTCCGGCGGCACCAACGCCCCGGCGGCCCCCGCCCCCGCGAGCGGCGGTTGGGGCGCCCCGCAGCAGCAGCCCCAGCAGCAGCCGCCGCAGCAGGCCCCGCGCCCGCCCCAGCAGTTCCAGCCGCAGCCCCCGGTCCAGCAGCCCCAGCCGCCGGTCCAGCCCCCGCAGCAGCAGGCCCAGGCCCCGCAGCAGCCCCAGCAACAGCAACAGCAGCCCCCGGCCCCCGAGCCCGCCTACGAGCCGGGCTACGAGGACTACGAGCCCGCTCCGGAGGACTCCGAGGCCTACGCCCCGCCGCCGAGCGCGCCCGCGGCCCGCGAGGACACGGTCTCCGGCCAGGAGCTGATCCTCCGTGAGCTGGGCGCTACGGTGCTGGAGGAGATCCACCACAACGGCTGAGTCGACGGGGGTACAACGCGGTGCGGATCGAGCGGGTCGGGCCGGAGGACTGGGCACAGCTGCGCGAGGTGCGGCTGCGGATGCTGCGTGACACGCCCATCGCTTACCAGGAGACGTACGAGCAGGCGCTCGAGCTGGAGGAGTCGAACTGGCGCGCCCGGGCGGCCCGGGCGGCCTGGCCGGGCAGCCTCGGCGTGGTCGCGGTCGGGCCGGACGGCGAGTGGGCCGGGCACATGGGGGCCTGCCGGGTCGGCCCGGGGCAGGTGATGCTGCTCAGTGTGTGGGTGGCACCGGAACACCGGGGCCGGTCGGCGAACGTGGCCGACCGGCTGCTGGACGCCGTTCTCGAGTGGGCCCGGGCGGACACCGCCGCCCAGGCGGCGATCGAGCGCACCCCGGCCGACCCAGCCCCGGCCGACAAGACGCCGGCCGACGGCACCCCGGCCGAGAAGACGCCCGCCGACCCACCTCGGATGCTCCTGGAGGTGCACGAGACGAACGCCCGTGCGATCGCCTTCTACACCCGCCGGGGCTTCCGCCGCACCGGCCGGACCCACCCGTACCCGCTCGACCCCGGCACCCGGGAGATCGAGATGGACCGCCCGCTCCAGGAGCGGTGATCCGGCTCGCCCGTCCGCACCCAGCGCGTAGGCTCGGGCGAGACCGTACGTTTGCGTGCACCGTGCACAGCCTGTGCACACCGCAGGACAGGCAGGAGAGACCCGTGTTCCCTGGTGGCGGCCAGCCCAACATGCAGCAGCTGCTCAAGCAGGCGCAGAAGATGCAGGAGGAGCTCGGCAAGGCCCAGCGCGAGCTGGCGGAGACGAAGCTGACCGGCTCGGCGGGCGGCGGCCTGGTCGAGGCCACCGTGACCGGCTCGGGCGAGCTGGTGGCGCTGACCATCGCCCCGGCGGCAGTGGACCCGGAGGACACCGAGACGCTGGCCGACCTGGTGCTGGCGGCCGTCCGGGACGCCAACGCGGCCGCGCAGAAGCTGCAGAGCGAGCGGATGGGCCCGCTCACCCAGGGTCTCGGCGGCGCGCTCCCGTTCTAAGGCCTGACCAAGGGCCTGTGTGATTTATGCGCGAGTCGGGCGTCGGACGGTGTGTCCGGCGCCCGAATCGTTGGATGATGGCACCGGAGCACAACAGGTGGCTCCCGTAGGAAAGGCGTGACGTGTACGAGGGCGTGGTTCAGGACCTGATCGACGAGCTGGGCCGGCTGCCCGGTGTCGGGCCCAAGAGCGCCCAGCGGATCGCCTTCCACGTGCTGCAGGCCGACCCGACGGACGTCCGGCGGCTGGCGCACGCGCTTCTCGAGGTCAAGGACAAGGTCCGGTTCTGCGTGGTCTGCGGCAATGTCGCCGAGGCCGAGCAGTGCAAGGTCTGCCTGGACCCGCGCCGCGACCTCGCGGTGATCTGCGTGGTCGAGGAGCCGAAGGACGTCGTGGCGGTCGAGCGGACCCGCGAGTTCCGGGGGCGGTACCACGTGCTGGGCGGCGCGATCAGCCCGATCGAGGGCGTCGGGCCGGACGACCTGCGCATCCGCGAGCTGCTGGCGCGGCTCGCCGACGGCACGGTCAACGAGCTGATCCTGGCCACCGACCCCAATCTGGAGGGGGAGGCGACCGCCACCTACCTGGCCCGGCTGTGCAAGCCGATGGGCCTGAAGGTGACCCGGCTGGCGAGCGGTCTGCCCGTCGGCGGGGATCTGGAGTACGCCGACGAGGTCACCCTCGGCCGGGCCTTCGAAGGGAGACGACTGCTCGATGTCTGACCGTACGGGAAGCAAGCACCAGCCCGAGCCCGACGACTTCGCGGTGCAGATCGCGGACTCGGTGGAGAGCTTCGTGCTCGCCGTCACCGAGGTCGCCAAGGGCGACGAGCCCGGCAGCGCGGTCTCCCTGCTGCTGCTGGAGGTCTCGCAGCTGCTGCTGGCGGGTGGCAGGCTGGGCGCGATCGAGGACGTGGTGCCGGACGACCGCTTCGAGCCCGACGCCGGGCCCGAGCCGGACGGCATCGAGCTGCGCGAGCGCCTGGCCGAGCTGCTGGCGCCGATCGACGTCTACCACGAGGTCTTCGACCCGTACGGCCCGCCGGAGAAGCCCAACGCCTTCCGGATCTCGGACGACCTGGCCGGGGTGGTCAGCGAGCTGCGGCACGGTCTGACGCACTACCAGGAGGGCCGGGTCAGCGAGGCGCTCTGGTGGTGGCAGTTCTCCTACCTCTCCAACTGGGGCTCGACCTGCTCGGCGGTGCTGCGCGCGCTGCAGTCGCTGATCGCGCACGTCCGCCTGGACAGCCCGATCGGGGCCGTGCCGGACGGTGCGGACACCGACGACGACGGGCTGACGGACGAGCAGCTGGAGCAGCAGGCGGGCGACCTGATGGCGGCCGAGCTCGGGCTGTGAGCGTTCACGTGAGCGTTCACGTGAGCGTTCACGTGAACGCTCACCGACGTCAGGTGTGACGTAGATCCCGTCCGCTCCGGAGGGCGGGAAAAACAGAGCCGTACGGGCGCCGGTCCGCCGATTTTGCGCCTCCGTGCGCCCCCGTCCGAAATGCTGGCGGCGCGGCCCTCGCCGCAGTGATCATCAGGCGATATCGCCGTCTCACCATATGGATCGGGGCGGTCGGCGGCCCCCCGCTCGTTAGACTGGCGCCGACCGCACAGCCCCCGCCACCCGGGGGTGCGGGGGCCCAGCGAGGCCCCCGACAACGACACAAGTCGAGGAGCGCACGTGGGCCTTGTCGTGCAGAAGTACGGCGGCTCATCCGTTGCGGATGCCGAGGGCATCAAGCGCGTAGCCCGCCGAATCGTTGACGCCAAGAAGGCCGGCCATGAGGTCGTCGTCGTGGTGTCCGCGATGGGCGACACGACGGACGAGCTGATCGAACTCGCTGAGCAGGTGTCACCCATCCCTGCCGGACGTGAGTTCGACATGCTGCTGACGGCCGGGGAGCGGATCTCCATGGCACTGCTGGCCATGGCGATCAAATCCCTCGGGCACGAGGCCCAGTCCTTCACGGGCAGCCAGGCCGGTGTCATCACCGACCAGGTCCACAACAAGGCGCGCATCATCGACGTGACGCCGGGCCGGATCCGCAGCGCCTTGGACGAGGGCAACATCGCGATCGTGGCCGGCTTCCAGGGTGTGTCCCAGGTCAGTAAGGACATCACCACCCTCGGCCGGGGCGGCTCGGACACCACCGCCGTGGCGCTGGCCGCCGCGCTGGGCGCCGAGGTCTGCGAGATCTACACCGACGTGGACGGCGTGTTCACCGCCGACCCGCGCGTGGTGAAGAAGGCCCGCAAGATCGACTGGATCGCCTTCGAGGACATGCTGGAGCTGGCCTCCTCCGGCTCGAAGGTGCTGCTCGACCGGTGTGTCGAGTACGCGCGCCGCTACAACATCCCGATTCACGTACGCTCGTCCTTCTCCGGTCTTCCGGGGACGATCGTCAGCAACGAGAACCCGAACAAGCCCGAAGGGGGCGAGATGGAGCAGGCCATCATCTCCGGAGTCGCCCACGACACGTCCGAGGCGAAGGTCACGGTCGTCGGCGTGCCGGACAAGCCGGGCGAGGCGGCCCGGATCTTCCGCGCGATCGCGGATGCCGAGGTCAACATCGACATGGTGGTGCAGAACGTCTCCGCCGCGTCCACCGGCCTCACCGACATCTCCTTCACCTGCCCCAAGACCGAGGGCCAGAAGGCCATCGACGCACTGGGCCGGGTCAAGGACGGCATCGGCTTCGAGTCGCTGCGCTATGACGACGCGATCGGCAAGATCTCGCTGGTCGGCGCCGGCATGCGCTCCAACCCGGGCGTCACGGCGACCTTCTTCGAGGCGCTCTCCGAGGCCGGGGTCAACATCGAGCTGATCTCCACCTCGGAGATCCGGATCTCGGTGGTCACCCGCGCCGACGACGTCAACGAGGCCGTCCGCGCCGTGCACACCGCCTTCGGCCTGGACAGCGACACCGACGAGGCCGTGGTCTACGGCGGTACCGGGCGTTGACGTCCCGGAGGCCGAGCCTCGCCGTCGTCGGTGCCACCGGCACCGTCGGGCGGGTGCTGCTCGGCCTCCTCTCCACCCGGGCCGACGTCTGGGGTGAAGTCCGGCTGATCGCCTCGCCGCGTTCGGCCGGGCAGCGGCTCACCGTGCGCGGGGCCGAGACCGAGGTGCTCGCGCTGAGCGAGGAGGCCTTCACCGGCATCGACCTCGCGGTCTTCGACGTGCCCGCACCGGTCGCCGCCCAGTGGGCGCCGATCGCCGCCGCCAAGGGCGTGGTGGTGATCGACAACTCGGCCGCCTTCGCCGGCCAGGAGGACGTCCCGCTGGTCGTCCCCGAGCTCAACGCCCCCGCGGCTCGGATCCGCCCGCGCGGGGTGATCGCAAGCCCCGGCAGCGCCACTCTCACCGCGATCCTGGCGCTCGGCGCGCTGCACGCCGAGTACGGGCTGCGTGCGCTGGTGCTCGCCTCCTACCAGGCCGCCTCGGCCGAGCGCCGGGCCGGCGCCGAGACACTACGGGCCCAGCTCGCCCAGGTGGCGGGCGGGCACGCCGGTGAGCAGACCGGCGACCTGCGGGCCGTGGTCACCGACAACGGGCCCTTCCCCGCACCTCTGGCGCTCAACACCGTGCCGTGGGTCGGCGCGGCGGCCGAGGGCGGCTGGTCCTCCGAGGAGCTGCGGCTGCGGGCCGAGACCCGCCGGGTGCTCGGCCTGCCCGACCTGGCCGTCTCCGCGACCTGCGTCCGGGTGCCGGTGCTGACCGGCCACTCGATGGCCGTGCACGCCGTCTTCGAGCGCGAGGTCGAGCAGCACCGGGCCCGGGAGATCCTGCGGGACGCCCCCGGGGTGGTGCTCTACGACGACCCGGCGGCGGGCGAGTACCCCACCCCGAACGACGTGGTCGGCACCGATCCGGTCTGGGCCGGCCGGCTGCGCCGGGCCCTGGACGACCCCTGCGCGCTCGACCTCTTCCTCTGCGGCGACAACCTGCGCAAGGGCGCCGCGCTCAACCTGGTGCAGATCGCCGAGCTGGTGGCGGCCGAGCTGCGCTGACCAGCGGCCGAGCGCCTGGCTCCCCCCCGCCGAAAGGGGGAGGCGCGATGCGCCGCGGGGGTGTCAGAATCCCTTCGCCCGGGTGGGGAAGGGACCGCCGAGATTTCTCGTGCGACCGTGCAACCCTCCATGGGCATCGTGAGTCGAACGAGTGTGGCAGACGTGATGGTGGGGGTACGCCCGGTGCGGGTGGCGTTGTTCGGGGTGGAAGGAACGAGTACGACCGACATAATCGAGACTCCGACGGTGGGGGCCACCGTCGACCAGCTCACCGCTACCTACCAGGCCCATTACCGGTCGCTGCTGCGGTTGGCGGCCCTTCTCCTCGACGACCTCTCCTCCTGCGAGGACGTCGTCCAGGAGGCGTTCATCCGGGTGCACGCCGCCCGAGGCCGGGTCCGCGACCCCGAGAAGACCCTCGCGTACCTGCGCCAGACCGTGGTCAACCTCTCCCGCTCCACCCTGCGCCGCCGCATCCTGGGCCTGCGTCTGCTGCCCAAGCCGATGCCGGACATGGCCAGTGCCGAGGAGGGCGCGTACGACGCGCTGGAGCGGGCCGAACTCAAGACCGCGCTGAAGGGGCTTCAGCGCCGGCAGCGGGAGGTGCTGGTGCTGCGGTACTTCGCGGACATGACGGAGGCCCAGGTGGCCGACCTGCTCGGGATATCGATCGGCTCGGTGAAGGCGTACGGTTCGCGTGGCCTGGCCGCGCTGCGGACCCGGATGGAGGCGACCGGTGGCTGACGCACCCCACCTCCGGGAGCCCGACGGCGAGGACGAAGTCCGCGCCATGCTCCAGCGCTACGTCTCGGCGGTCGAGCCCGCACCGGACGCGCTGCGCCACATCCGGACGCAGGTGCCGCGCCGCCGTGCCCGGCGCCGGCAGGTCGGCACCGGACTGGTCGCGGGGTTCCTGCTGCTGACGGTGGCCGCGCCCAGGTTCACCGACCTCGGGCTTCGCCCGCCCGGCGAGCCGAATCCGATCGCCACCTTCGCGCAGAGCGGCGACTCCGAGTCGCCGTCCCCGCGGCCCAGCGCCAGCTCCTCGCCGTCGGTCTCGCCCTCGCCCACGCTGTCGGCGTCCGAGCCGGCGTCGACCGAGAGCGGCAGTGCCACCGAGTCCGGCAAGGCCTCCGGCGCACCGGTGCGGGCCGGCACGACGACGGCCGTCGCGCCGGCCGGGACGCCGACGACCGCCGCGCCCAGCACGAGCGCGTCGAGCCCGAGCCTGCCGACGGCGCTGTCGGCCTGCCAGCGCTCCGACCTGGGCCGCACCTCGACGTCGAGCGGTCAGGAGGACTCCCGGGGCCGCCGGGTCGGCTGGTTCACCCTGTACAACACCTCGGGTCGGGTCTGCACCGTCACCGACAGCTACAGCATGCGCAGCGTCGACGGGGGCGGGCAGCAGCAGGTCGAGATCATCTACCTCCACACCGCGGGTGACCCGGCCACCGAACTGCCCAACCCGTCCACTCCGTCGCCCTCGCCGGTCGGTCCGTCCACCCTCAAGCTCGACCCGCAGGACGGTGTCCGGGTGGAGTTCGAGTGGGTGCCGACGCCGTCGTGCCAGAGCGCGGTCGGCAACCCGAGCGGCCCGACCACCCCGGCCAGCACCGTGACCCTGGAGTACTTCCCGCCCACGGGCGGCGCACCCCTCCAGCTCTCCTACCCGAGCCGCTGCGCGGGCACCGTCTACCGGACGAACGCGATGGAGGAGGAGAGCAACGGCACCATCGAGACGCCCTGAACCACCCGGGTGCCGGGGCCGGGCGTGAGGGTGGTTACGGTGGTGGGTGTGTACCGATTCCTCCTGACTGCGCGCTGGCTCGGCGGCACCGTCGTGGCCCTGCTGGCCATCGCGGTCTGCCTCGGCCTCGGCTCCTGGCAGCTCAGCCGCTTCGAGGACCGGGCGTCGAACCACCGCACCGCGGCCACCGCCGACCCGGGGGCGGCCGCGCCGCTGGACTCCGTGCTCACCCCGGCCCGGCCCACCGTCGGCACCGACACCGTCGGCCGCGCGGTGACCGTCACCGGCAGCTACGACCCCGCGCACCAGCTGCTGGTACCGGACCGCCGACTGGACGGCAGGCAGGGCTACTACGTGCTCACCCCGCTGCGGACCACCGACGGCCGGGCCGTCGCGGTGGTGCGCGGCTGGGCGCCCGGCGCGGCCGACCTCGCGCACGCCCCCGCCGCACCGGCCGGGGCGCAGACCGTCACCGGGCGGCTGCAGGCCCCCGAGACCAGCGGCAGCAACGGCGCGGTGGCCGGCGGCCTGCCCACCGGGCAGCTCGGCACGATCAGCCCGGCCGCCCTGGTCAACCTGCTGCCGTACACCGTCCGGGACGGCTGGGTCGCCGCCGACCACCCGGCCGAGGGCCTGACCGCCGTCCCCACCGTGCAGCCCGAGGGCGGCAACGGCCTGAGCCTGCGGGCCTTCCAGAACCTCGGCTACACGCTCGAGTGGTTCGTCTTCGCGGCCTTCGTGGTCTTCATGTGGACCCGCCTGGTGCGCCGCGAGGCCGAGGCCGCGCAGGACCGCGCCCTCGGCCTCGGCTGAGTCACCGTGTGTACTTGACCGCGAAGGCGATCTCCTGCCGCAGCTGGCGGATCCGCTCCTCCACCACCAGTGAGCCGTGGCCCGCGTCGAAGCGGTACACCTTGTGCTCCTTGCCCAGCTCGGCCAGCCGCTCCACGTAGTTCTCGATCTGCCGGATCGGGCAGCGCGGGTCGTTGACCCCGGCCGAGATGTACACCGGAGCCTGGACGGCCTCGACGTAGGTGAGCGGCGAGGAGGCCCGCCAGCGCTCGGGCTGCTCCTCGGGGGAGCCGCCGAACAGCGTGCGGTCGAGGGACTTGAGCGCCTCCATCTCGTCCTCGTACGCGGTCAGGTAGTCCGCCACCGGTACGGCCGCCAGGCCCACGGCCCAGGCCTGCGGCTGGGTGCCGAGCCCGAGCAGGGTGAGGTAGCCGCCCCAGGAGCCGCCGGAGAGCACCAGCCGCGCCGGGTCCGCGAGCCCGCTCGCGACGGCCCACTCGCGCACGGCCGCGATGTCCTCCAGCTCGATCAGCCCGACCCGCTCGCGCAGCGCGTCCGTCCAGGCCTGGCCGTAGCCGGTCGAGCCGCGGTAGTTGACCCGCACCACCGCGAAGCCGTGGTCCACCCAGGCCGCCGGGCCGGCCGCGAAGGCGTCGGTGTCGTGGTCGGTCGGGCCGCCGTGGACCTCGAAGACGGTCGGGAAGGGGCCCGGCCCGGCCGGCCGCTGGACCAGGGCGTGCACCCGGCCGCCCGGGCCCTCGACCCAGGCGTCCTCGACCGGCACCGACGGCGCGGGCCGCTCGCCCGGGGCCCGCAGCACCACCTCGCCCGTGGTGGACCGCACCGCCACCGGCTCGGCGGCGCTGGACCAGAGGAACTCCACGGTGCCGTCCGGCCGTGCGGTGGCCCCGGCGACGGTGCCGCGCGGGGTGTCCAGCCTGGTCAGCTCGCCGGTGGCCAGCTCGTAGGAGTAGAGCTCGCTGCGGGCCTCGTACTCGTGGTCGACCAGCAGCGCCCGCGCGCCCGGCCGCCACTGCGCGGAGAGGTCGCCCGGGAAGTCCCTGCCCTCGGCGTCGGTCAGCCGCAGCTCGGTCTCGGCGCCGGTGGCGACGTCCCAGATCATCGGCTCCCAGCGGCCGCGGCGCTGGTGCGCCAGCAGCAGCCGGGTGTCGCCCGCCACCGGGGCGAAGCCGAGGCAGAGGTAGCCGAGCGGGTGCTCGGCGCCGGTCACGGCGTCCAGCTCCCCGGCGGTCGAGCCGTCGGCGGTGCGCAGCACCCGGACCGCCGAGTGCATCGCGTCGCCGTGCTCGCTGTGGTCGACCGCCAGCAGGCTGCCGTCGTGACTGAGGTCGCCGACGGTGGCGTACTCCTCGTGCCGGTAGATCACCTCGACCGCCTCGGACCCGGCACGGCGCAGGTGGAGGGCGGTGCCCTCCTCGTCGGTCGAGGTGCCGACCACCACCGTGCCGTCCACGCCGAAGGCCAGGCCCGCCGAGTAGGCGGCGGGCACCTGCGGGACGGCCTCCTCGTCGGCGCCGCCCGCGAAGGGCTGGCGGCGCCAGACGCCGAGCTCGTCACCGTCCTGGTCGTCGAACCACCAGATCCACTCGCCGTCCGGGCTCAGCTCGGCGTCGGTGGTGCCGTGCGGCCGGTCGGTGACCTGCCGGTGGGTGTCGGCGGCGCGGTCCCAGGCGTACACCTCGTACACCCCGGTCACGTTCCCCACGTACAGCGCCCGGTCGGGGGCGGCCTCGGCCCAGTCGGGCAGGCTGACCCGGGGCGCCCGGAAGCGCTGCTCCCAGGTCGGTACGGTGCTGGTCTCCTCGCTCATGCACCCATCCAAACAGCTTTCGGTGGTGACTCAGGCGCCGGGCACCTGGTCCAGGAAGCCGAGCACGCGGTCGACCCGGCCCTGCCCGTCCACGGTCAGCACGTCGAAGCCGACCACCAGGGCCTCGCCGCCGGCCGGGCCGAGCAGCCAGGTGAAGCGGGCCAGGTGGTGGTGCGCGTCCACCGGGCCGAGGGTGAACACGAAGCCGGGGAACTGCGCCTGCACGGCCCCGATCGCCCCGGCGATCGCCTCCCGGCCGAGCAGGTCGACCAGCGGGTCGGTGTAGCGGCCGTCCTCGGCCCACAGCTCGTCCACCAGCTTGCGGCGGGCGGCCGGGTCGGTCTCGTTCCAGGTGGCGATGTAGCGCTCGGCCAGCTGCTGGAAGTCGGTCATCTCGGGCTCCTCGGTGGTGAGTCGTTCTCTCGGTGAGCACGAAACTACGGGTCGGCCGGGGTGCTCCGAATCAGTCGGCGATAGGTATCGGCATAGGTAACTCGCGGCGCTCTGACTAGAGTCCGGAGCATGCTGTACGGGAGAGCGGAGGAGCAGCGCGTCGTGGACGGGCTGCTGACGGGGGCCCGCGAAGGGCGCAGCGCGGCCCTGGTGCTGCGCGGCGAGGCGGGCATCGGCAAGAGTGCGCTGCTGGAGCACGCGGCCGGGCAGGCCGATGGGTTACGGGTGATCCGGGCGACGGGGGTGGAGAGCGAGGCCGAACTCCCCTTCGCCGGGCTCGGGTTGCTGCTCGCGCCCGGCGCGGAGCGGCTCGGCGCACTGCCGGGCCCGCAGCGGCGGGCGCTGGAGGCCGCCTTCGGGCTGGCCGAGCAGGGGCCGGGGGACCGACTGCTGACCGGGCTGGCGGTGCTCGGACTGCTGGCCGAACTGGCCGCCGAGCAGCCGCTGTTGTGCCTGGTGGACGACGCGCACTGGCTGGACGGCGGCTCGGCCGAGGCGCTGCTGATCGCCGCCCGCCGGCTACGGGCCGAGGGAGTGGTGCTGCTCTTCGCGGCGCGCGAGGGCGGCTTCGCCGCGCCGGGGCTGGCCGAGCTGCCGCTCGCCGGGCTCGCCCCCTCGGCCGCTGCGGAACTGCTCGCCGACTGCCCGCCGGGGATCGCCCGCCGGGTGCTGGCCGAGGCGCACGGCAACCCGCTGGCGCTGACCGAACTGCCCGCCGCCCTCGCGCTCGAGCAGCCCGGTACGGCGGTCGGCGGGGTGCCGCTGACCGGGCGGCTGCAGCTCGCCTTCCACGGCCGGATCACCCGGCTGCCCGCCGCCACCCAGACGCTGCTGCTGGTCGCGGCGGCGGAGGAGAGCGGGGAGCTGGCCGTGGTGCTGCGCGCCGCCGCCGCGCTCGGGGCCGGGCCGGAGAGTCTGCCCGCCGCCGAGGAGCAGGGCGTGCTGCGGGTGACCGACGACCACCGGCTGCTCTTCCGCCACCCGCTGGTGCGGGCCGCCGTGCTCCAACGCGCCCCGCTCGCCGCCCGCCTGGCCGCCCACCGGGAGCTGGCCGCCGCCTGCCCGCCGGGCGACCGCCGCACCTGGCACCTGGCCCTGGCCGCCACCGCGCCCGACGCCGCGCTGGCCGCGGAGCTGGAGCGCGCCGCCGCCGGGGCCGCCTCGCGGGGCGGCCACACCGCCGCCGCCACTGCCTTCGAGCGCGCCGCCCGGTTCAGCGCCGACGGGCCCTCGGCCGCCCGCCGGCTCGCCCTGGCCGCTGGATCGGCCACCGAGGCAGGGGAGTTGGACCGTGCCGACGAACTGGCCGAACGGGCCCTGGGGCGGGCGGAGCAGCCGGAGGCCGCGCTGCTGCTCGGGCAGGTGCGGGCCACCGCGCGGTTCTGGCGCGGGGACTACCCGGGGGCGTACGAGCTGCTGCTGGCGGGCGCCCGCTCCACCACTGCCGCGGCGGCCCCGCCGCTGATCCAGGCCTTCCACGCCGCCTGGTACCTGGGAGAGAAGCAACTTGGCGAGCTCATAGACGAGTTGGTGCGGCTCGAGCTGCCCGCCGACAGCCCGTCCGCACCGCTCGCGCAGTACCTGGCCGCCGTCACGCTCCCGCTGCTCGGCCGGCCGGCCCCCGCACTGCCGGACGCCCGGGAGACGGTCGAACGGGCCAGGCCCGGTGCGTCGCTGCGCGATCTCGTCCAGATCTGCGGGGCGACCCTGATCCTCGGGCGGGACGCCGAGACCCACCAACTGGCGGCCGAACTCGCCGCCGAGGCCCGGGCCACCGGGGCGGTCGGGCCGCTGCCCACCCTGCTCTTCTTCCAGGCCGAGGCCGAGCTCTTCCACGGCCGCCACCGGGACGCCGAGGTGACGGCCGGCGAGGCGCTGGGCCTGGCCCGGGACACCGGGCAGCTCCAGTGGGTCAGCCAACTGCAGAGCCTGCTGGCCTACTTGGCGGCGCTCGCGGGGGAGGAGGCGGGCTGCGCCGAGCTGGCGGCCGCCGCGCTGGAGAGCACCGGCCCGGCGCCGGCCGCCGGGCAGCCCTGGGCCCGGTGGGCGCTCGCCCTGCTCGACCTCGGCCAGGGCCGGGCCGCCGCGGCCCTGGACCGGCTGACCGCACTGACCAGCGGCCCGCACCGGCACCACGTCTCGGCGACCAGGGCGGTGCCGGACTTGGTCGAGGCCGCCGTCCGGCTGGGCCGTCCGGAGGCCGCCGCCGAGGCGTACCGGTGGTGGGAGCGGTGGGTGGCGGCCGCCGGGCAGCCGTGGGGGCGGGCGCTGCTGCTGCGGTGCCAGGCCCTGCTCGCGCCGGAGGAGTTGGCCGAGTCGGCGTATCTCGCCGCGCTCGAGCAGCACCGGGTGGGTGTCGCCCGGCCGTTCGAGGCGGCGCGGACTTCTCTGCTGTACGGCGAGTGGCTGCGGCGGGCCCGTCGCCGGACGGACGCCCGGCCGCACCTGCGCACCGCCATGGAGACCTTCGACCGACTGGGCGCCCACCCCTGGTCCACCCGCGCCCGTACCGAACTCGCCGCCACCGGCACCACCACCCCCGCCACCCCGGCCGCCGGCCCCCTCGCCGTCCTCACCCCCCAGGAACACCAGATCGCCCGCCTGGCCGCCCAGGGCCTCCCCAACCGCGACATCGCCGCCCAGCTCTTCCTCAGCCCCCGCACCGTCGGCCACCACCTCTACAAGGCCTACCCGAAACTGGGCATCGCCTCCCGGGGGGAGCTGGCCGCTCTGTTCGAGTGAGTCAGCTGCAGGGCAGCACCCTCAGGGGCGCGGGGCACGGCGCGAGGTCGGAAGAGGCCGACCTGCCAGCTGCGGCAGTGGATCACTTGCACTGTCCAGGGGCGCGGGGAACGGCGCGAAGCGGTGGGCCGCAGGCCGTGCATGGCCGCTCGCGCAGTTCCCCGCGCCCCCGTGGGTGCTGCCCCAGCGAGGTGCCCCAGGGGTTAGCGAGCCAGCAGGGCGTCCAGCACCTCCCGCAGCTCGACCGCCGGGTCGGCCGGCAGGGTGTCCGTCCGCCAGGCGATGAAGCCGTCCGGGCGGACCAGGACCGCGCTGTCCGGGGTGAGGCCGTACGGGGTGTCGCTGTCCAGCCGGTGGAAGGTCAGCGGGACGTCGGTCCCGGTGGTGGCGGTGGACCAGGCGTCGGAGCCGGCCAGCAGGGTGAAGGACCGCTCGAAGAGGTCGAGCGTGGACCGCCCGTCGGCCAGCCGGTGGTGCGGGGCCCGGGCGCCGGGGGCTGCGTCGGCCGGGGCGAAGGTGTCGGGGACGGCCGGGCCGGCCGGGTCGGTGCCGAGGACGGCGCCGACGGGGTAGCGGTAGCCGAGGGCCACGGCGAGGACGTTCTGCTGGCGGCCCGTGCCGGGCAGGGCGGAGTAGCCGGGGTGCCGGTGCTCGGCGGAGCGCGCGGCGGCCCGCGCCGCGGTCGCGACGGCCACCGGCCGCCGCTCCTGCTCGTAGCTGGCCAGGAGCCCCGGCCCGGCCCAGCCGCCGAGCACGGCGGCCAGCTTCCAGACCAGGTTGTGTGCGTCCTGGATCCCGGTGTTGGAGCCGAACGCCCCGGTCGGCGACATCTCGTGCGCCGAGTCCCCGGCCAGGAAGACCCGCCCGGCGCCGTACCGTTCGGCCACCCGCTCGGCCGCGTGCCAGGGCGCCCGCCCGGTGATCTCCACCTCCAGGTCCGGCACCCCGGCCGCGGCCCGGATGTGCGCGATGCAGCGCTCGTCGGTGAAGGCCTCCAGCGGCTCGCCCTGCTCGGGGTGCCAGGGCGCGTGGAAGACCCACAACTCCTTGTTGTCCACCGGCAGCAGGGCGCCGGCCCCAGCCGGATCGGTCAAGTAGCAGGCGATGAAGCGCCGTTCGCCGACCACGTCGGCGAGCCGCTTGGCCCGGAAGGTGATCGACACGTTGTGGAAGAGGTCGCCGCGCCCGCTCTGCCCGATCCCGAGGGCTTCCCGGACGGGGCTGCGCGGTCCGTCCGCCGCGATCAGGTACTGGGCCCGGACTAGCTGTCGGCTGCCGTCGACGCGGCTCCGCAGCACCGCGACCACACCGGAAGCGTCCTGCTCGAAGTCCACCAGCTCGGTGGAGAACCGCACCTCGCCACCCAACTCCCGGGCATGCTGGAGGAGTACGGGCTCCAGGTCGTTCTGGCTGCACAGGCACCAGCCGGTCGGGCTGAACTTCGCCAGTGCCCCGCCCGGGTCGATCTCCTTGAACAGCCACTCCTGCTCGGCCCCGCTGAGCGTGTCGGCCTGCAGGATGCCGTGGTTCTCGGCGAGCACCGAGGCCGCCGCGCGGATCGCCGGCTCCACCCCGGCGGTGCGGTACAGCTCCATGGTGCGGACGTTGTTGCCGCGCCCGCGCGGATGGTGGGAGGTGCCGGAGTGCTTCTCGACCAGCAGGTGCGGCACCCCGAGGCGGCCCAGGAAGAGCGAGGCGGAGAGCCCCACCAGCGAGCCGCCCACGATCAGGACGGGGGTTTCCACGGTTTCCACAGCGGTGCTCCAGGGGGAAGGGGGTGGGTTCCCAGCCTCCGCCCTGCCGGGCGATCACGCTCGGTCGCAGCCACCCGGGGGTGGGCAGTTCGCCCGGATGGCTTCCAGCCCTCGCGCACCCCCGGTGCTCCCCGCACGATCGAGCCTAGGTTTCAGCGGCGGTCACCGAGCGTCGACCCGCCCTCCCGGACCGGTCACCGGCCACTCGTCACGCCCGGTCACCCTTCGAGGTCCGGGCCCGCGCCGCCGCCGTGGACGTCCAAGGAGAGACGGATACATGACCACCCTGACCCACGCCCCGGCCCGTCGGCCCGCGCACACCACCACCCGGCTCCGCGTCGTGCTGCTCTGCGACATCATGGACGGCGCCCAGCAGCGCTTCCTGGAGGCGTACGAGCAGCTGCGCCACCAGGTGGCGGCCGTGCCGGGCCACGTCACCGACCAGCTCTGCCAGTCCATCGAGGACCCCTCGCAGTGGCTGATCACCAGCGAGTGGGAGAGCGCGCAGCCGTTCCTGGCCTGGGTGGACAGCGAGGCCCACCGCGCGATGGTGAAGCCGCTGCACGGCTGTGTCCGGGACACCCGGAGCCTGCGGTTCAGCGTCATGCGCGAGACCTCCGGCAGCGAGACCTTCGACTCCACCCAGCAGCCGGTGCTCGACGGCGTGGTGCGGCACGCGCTGACCTTCACCGTGAAGCCCGGCAGCGAGCCCGAGGTGGCCCGCCTGCTCGCGGGCTACAGCTCCCCGGCCGCCCGGGTGGACGAGCGCACCCGGCTGGCCCGCACCTCGCTGTTCATGCGCGGCAACCGGGTGGTCCGTTCGGTGGAGGTCGAGGGCGACCTCGGGGCGGCCCTGCGGCACGTCGCGATGCAGCCCGAGGTGCGCGCGGTGGAGGAGGCGATCAACCCGTACCTGGAGCAGGACCGTGATCTGACCGACCCGGACTCGGCCCGCGCCTTCTTCATGCGCGCCGCGCTGCCCGCCGTGCACCACACCGCCGCCGACCGGGTGAGCGGCAAGGTGACCCGGCACGCCCTGCTCTACCCCGTCCGGCCCGGCTGCGGCGCCGCGGTGGCCGCGCTGCTCGCCCGGCAGGACGAGCTGGCTGTGCGCGAGGGCGGCCACCCGTTCGCCGGCAGCACGGTCTTCCAGCGCGAGGACACCGTGGTGCGGGTGGTCGACCTGACGGCCGATCCCGAGTCGGTGCCCGCGCTGGCGCTCGGCGTGGTCGGCCCGCGCGCTTCGGGCGTGCTGGCCCGGCTCACCGAGCTCGGCGGGCACGACCTGCGCAGCCCGCAGGGCATGGCCCGGTACGCCGCCGGGTGCGCGATGGCCCTGGTCACCGACCGGCGCGCGAAAGGCGCCTGAACCCCACGTCTTCCCACTGCTTGAGGAGCCCGAGATGACCACCCCGTACCCCCGCATCGTGCACATCGACGAGGCCCCGTCCAACCGCCGCCACGGCGCCGATCTGCGGCCCATGCTCACCCCGACCGCGGTCGGCGCCACCAGCGGATTCATGGGCCTGGCGATCGTCCAGCCCGGTGAGCGGATCGCCGAGCACTACCACCCGTACTCGGAGGAGTTCGTGTACGTGGTCAGCGGTGAGCTGGAGGTGGACCTGGACGGGGAGCCGCACCGGCTGGAGCCCGACCACGGGCTGATGATCCCGATCGAGATGCGGCACCGGTTCCGCAACGTCGGCCGCACCGAGGCCCGGATGGTCTTCCACCTCGGCCCGCTCGCGCCGCGCCCCGACCTCGGGCACGTCAGCACCGAGGCGGCCGAAGGCGCCCAGCCGCCGGAACACCCCGCGCCCAGTGGGGTCGTCGCATGACCAGGCGGGTGGCCGTCACCGGGGTGGGCATCGTCGCCCCCGGCGGCATCGGCGCTCCCGCCTTCTGGGAGCTGCTGACCGCCGGGCGGACGGCGACCCGGGGCATCACCCTCTTCGACCCGGCCGGCTTCCGCTCCCGGATCGCCGCCGAGTGCGACTTCGACCCGGCCGCCTGCGGCCTGGACGAGGCGCTGGTGGCCCGCTCCGACCGGTACGTGCAGTTCGCGCTGGCCGCCGCCGACGAGGCGGTGCGCCACGCGGGCCTGGACCTCGCGGCGCTCGACCCGTGGCGCCTGGCCGTCTCGCTCGGCACCGCCGTGGGCGGCACCACCCGGCTGGAGCACGACTACACGGCCGTCAGCGGCCGGGGCGCGCACTGGGCGGTGGACCACCGCCGGGCCGATCCGCACCTGCACCGGGCGTTCTCGCCCTCCACCCTGGCCTCGGCGGTGGCCGAGCGGGTGGGCGCGCGCGGGCCGGTGCAGACCGTCTCGACCGGCTGCACCTCGGGGCTGGACGCGATCGGCTACGGCTTCCAGGCGATCGAGGACGGCCGCGCGGACCTGTGCGTGGCCGGGGCGGCCGATTCGCCGATCTCCCCGATCACCGTGGCCTGCTTCGACGCCATCCACGCCACCTCGGAGCGCAACGACGATCCCGCGCACGCCTCCCGCCCGTTCGACGCGGACCGGGACGGCTTCGTGCTGGGCGAGGGCGGCGCGGTGCTGATCCTGGAGGAGCTCGGCCACGCCCGTCGGCGCGGGGCCCAAGTGTTGTGCGAGATAGGCGGGTTCGCCACCTTCGGGAACGCTTACCACATGACCGGGCTGACCCAGGAGGGCCGGGAGATGTCCGAGGCGATCGACCGGGCACTGGCCCACGCCCGGGTGGACGGCAGCGAGATCGACTACGTCAACGCGCACGGCTCGGGCACCAAGCAGAACGACCGGCACGAGACGGCCGCCGTCAAGCGCTCGCTGGGCAGCCACGCGTACGCGACCCCGATGAGCTCGATCAAGTCGATGGTCGGCCACTCGCTCGGCGCGATCGGCGCGATCGAACTGGCCGCCTGTGTCCTGGCGATGGTGCACCACGTGGTGCCGCCGACCGCCAACTACGAGACGCCGGACCCGGAGTGCGACCTCGACTACGTGCCCAGGGAGGCCAGACCGGCCCGGCTGCGCAACGTGCTCTCGGTCGGCAGCGGCTTCGGCGGGTTCCAGTCCGCCGTGGTGCTCAAGCGGGCGGGGGTGGCGGCATGACGGCGATCCTGCCCGGCCGCCGGGCCGTGCTGACCGGCATCGGCGTGATCGCGCCCAACGGCGTCGGCGCCGACGACTTCTGGAAGGCCACCCGCGAGGGCCGCAGCGTGCTGGGCCCGGTCACCCGGGAGGGCTGCGAGCAGCTGCCGCTCAAGGTGGCCGGCCAGGTGAGCGGCTTCGACGCCGAGGAGGCGGTCGAGGGGCGCTACCTGGTGCAGACCGACCGGTTCACCCACTACGCGATGGCCGCCGCGGACCTCGCCCTGGAGGATGCCAGGCTGGACCGGGAGGGCCAACCACCCTTCGGGATCGGCGTGGTGACGGCGGCGGGCTCCGGCGGCGGCGAGTTCGGCCAGCGCGAGCTGCAGCAACTTTGGGGCCAGGGGCCGCAGTTCGTCGGCCCGTACCAGTCCATCGCCTGGTTCTACGCCGCCTCCACCGGCCAGATCTCCATCCGCGGCGGCTTCAAGGGCCCCTGCGCGGTGGTGGCCAGCGACGAGGCAGGCGGCCTGGACGCGCTGGCCCACGCCGTCCGGACGGTGCGGCGCGGCACCGACACCGTGGTGGTCGGCGCCGCCGAGGCGCCGCTGGCCCCGTACTCGGTGGTCTGCCAGCTCGGCTACCCCGAACTGAGCCTCGCCACCGATCCGGAGCGGGCCTACCTGCCGTTCAGCCCGAAGGCGAGCGGCTTCGTGCCGGCCGAGGGCGGGGCGATGTTCGTGGTCGAGGACGAGAGCTGCGCACGGCAGCGCGGGGCCCGGATCCGGGCCGAACTCGCGGGCCACGCCGCCACCTTCACCGGCCCCTCGGCCTGGGCCGCCTCCCGCGCGGGCCTGGCGCACGCCATCCGGGGGGCCCTCGAGGAGGCCCGCTGCGCGCCGGACGAGATCGACGTGGTCTTCGCCGACGCCCTCGGCCTGCCCGAGGCCGACCGTGCCGAGGTGCTGGCGCTGGCCGACGCGCTCGGCGAGCACGCCGAGTTCGTCCCCGTCACCGCCCCCAAAGCCGGTACCGGGCGGGCCTACTGCGGCGCACCGATGATCGACACCGCCGCCGCCGTGCTCGCCATGGAACAGAGCCTCATCCCACCCACGCCGAACGTCACCGAGATCTGCCACGACCTCGACCTGGTGACCGGCCACGCCCGCGCCGCCGAGCTGCGCACCGCCCTGGTGCTCAGCCGGGGGCTGATGGGCTCCAACGCGGCGCTCGTACTGCGCCGCCCGTACTGATTCCCGCTAGGAGACCTCTGATGGACCTCACTTACGACCAGCTCGCCCAGCTGATCCACGCCAAGGCCGGCGTCACCGTCGACCCGGAGCGGATCGGCGAACCCGGGATCGGCTTCGACGAGCTGGGCGTCGACTCGCTCGGGGTGCTCGGCCTGATCGCCGAGCTGGAGAACCGCTTCGGGCTCCAGCTCGGCAGCGAACTGCCGCGCACGCCCGCCGAGTTGCTGGACAACGTCAACGCCGCCGCGATGAAGGGGGTCTGAGATGCCGGGCCACACCGACAACGAGATCCTCATCGCGGCCCCGGTCGACCTGGTCTGGGAGATGACCAACGACCTGGAGAACTGGCCGCAGCTGTTCAGCGAGTACGCCTCCGTCGAGGTGCTCGGCCGCGAGGGCGAGCGCACCACCTTCCGGCTGACCATGCACCCGGACGAGAACGGCGCCGTCTGGAGCTGGGTCTCCGAGCGGGAGACCGACCGCGACGCGCTCGCGGTGCGGGCCCGCCGGGTGGAGCCGGGCCCGTTCGAGTTCATGGAGATCCGCTGGGAGTACGCCGAGGTGCCGGCCGGCACCAGGATGCGGTGGATCCAGGACTTCGCCATGAAGCCCACCGCCCCCGTGGACGACGACGGGATGACCAACCACATCAACCGCAACTCCCGCGTCCAGATGGAGCTCATCCGGGACAAGGTCGAGAAGCGGGCGGGGGAGGGCTGATCGCCGTGCACCGCGCCCTGATCGTCGCCCGGATGAACCCCGGCGCGGCCCCCGACATCGCCAAGGTCTTCGAGACCTCGGACCAGGGCGAGCTGCCGCACCTGATCGGTGTGACCGGCCGCAGCCTGTTCCAGTTCGGTGACCTCTACCTGCACCTGATCGAGGCCGAGCGCCAGCCCGGCCCGGAGGTCGCCAAGTACACCAAGCACCCCGAGTTCCGCGAGGTCAGCCAGCAGCTCACCGCCTTCGTCCAGGCCTACGACCCGGCCACCTGGCGGGAGCCCAAGGATGCGATGGCCCACGAGTTCTACCGCTGGGAGCGCTGAGGCCGGGTACGGAAGAGGGGCGCGAGGATCGATCCTCGCGCCCCTCTTCATGCGCCTTTTATGGCACTTGGGCCTCGAAGGCGTGCAGGTACGGGTTGACCGGGCGGACGCCGTCCACCCGCAGGCCGGCCTCGGCGAGCAGGGTGAGCAGGCTCTCCCGGGTGTGCTTGGCGCCGCCGACGTTGAGCAGCAGGAGCAGGTCCATCGCGGTGGTGAAGCGCATCGAGGGGCTGTCGTCCACCAGGTTCTCCACCACCACGACGCGGGCGCCGGGGCGGGCCACCGCCAGCACGTTGGCCAGCGTGCGGCGGGTGGAGTCGTCGTCCCACTCCAGGATGTTCTTGATCAGGTAGAGGTCCGCCTCGACCGGGATCGAATCGCGGCAGTCGCCGCCCACCAGGCTTGCCCGGTCGCCCAGTTCGCCGCCCGGGTGCAGCCGGGGGTCGGCCTGGGCGACCACCTGGGGCAGGTCGAGCAGGGTGCCGCGCAGGGTGGGGTGCTTGGTCAGCAGGGCGGCCAGCGCCTGGCCCTGGCCACCGCCGATGTCGACCACCGAGCTGATGCCGGTGAGGTCGAGGAAGCCGGCCAGGTCGGCCGCCGACTGGCGGCTGGAGTGCGTCATCGCCTGGTCGAAGACCCGGGCCGACTCGGTGGCCTCGCCGCTGTGCAGGTAGTCGAAGAACTCCCGGCCGTACAGCTCGGGGAAGACGGAGCGGCCGGTGCGGACGGCGTCCTCCAGCCGGGGCCAGGCCTGCCAGGTCCACGGTTCGGTGCACCAGAGGGCGATGTAGTGCAGGCTGTCCGGCGCGTCCTCGCGCAGCTGGCGGGACATGTCGGTGTGCGCGTAGCTGTCCTCGTCGGTCTCGGTGAAGACGCCGTAGCAGGCCAGGGCTCGCAGCAGCCGCCGCAGCGAGCGCGGATCTGCACCGACCTTCTGGGCCAACTCCTGGACTTTCATCGGCTGTTCGCCGAGTGCGTCGGCGACGCGCAGCTGGGCGGCGGCGCGGACGGCGGCGGCGCAGGCCGCGCCGAAGACCAGTTCGCGCAGCCGCATCTTGGCCTGTGGGGTGGTGGTGGTCATGGCCACCTCTCTTCTCTGGGGGTGTGCTCAGCAGTGCCCGGCGGGCTCGGAGACGCCGCAGGTGTTGCCGGTGAAGGTGTTGCCGGGGCCGGTGTCCCGGTCGGCGAGGTCGGCCGGGCCGTTGTTCAGGGCGAGGTTGTCGGTGACGCTGATCCGCGCGTTCGGCGAGCCGACCAGGCTGTGCAGCAGCACGATCCCGCCGGACATCGGCGAGGTGCCGGTGTTGCCCTCGACCCGGTTCTCGGTGACGCGGGTGTCCTCGGCGCCGGTCAGCATGATGCCGCTGCCCTGGATGAAGGCCAGCCGGGGGTTGGGCGGGCAGTACTTGTTGTTCTCGTGCACGTGGTTGCGGCGCACCGTCAGCGCACCGGCCCGGGGGACGTTCTCGTCGCCGATGACGAAGACACCGCCGCAGTTGCCGTGCACCTCGTTGTGCTCGACCGTCAGCTCCCGGGCCCGGCGGACGACCACGCCCAGCCGGTTGCCGCTCAGCTCGTTCTCGCCGATCACCGTGCCGCGGGTGTCGATCGCGCCGCCCTCCTCGTAGGCGGCGTTGGCCAGGAAGACCCCGGCCTGGCCGTTGCCCCGGGCCACGTTGCCCTGGACCACCGCGCGGACGGACTTCTCCTGGCTGATGCCCTGCTGCCCGTTGTCCAGGGCGTGCACGCCGCGGACCACCAGGCCGTCGGTGCCGGAGGCGTCGATGCCGTTCTTCGGGTAGCCCCGGACGGTCAGATCGGCGACCGTCACCCCGAGCAGCGGGGCGGCCGGGGTGCCGTCCACGCAGATGCCGTGGCCGGCCGCGGCGCAGGAGGCGGCGGGGGCCGGGGCTGGCTCCCCCGCGCGCTGCTCCGCGGGGGCCAGCACGGTGCCGGGGCCCAGGCCCCGCAGGGTCAGGTGCGGCGTGGTGATCCGCACGCTCTCCCGGTACGTGCCGGGCAGCACCAGCACCCCGTCACCGGGCCGGGCCGCGTCCACGGCCTGCTGGATCGACTCACCGGGGTGGACCAGGTGCCAGTTCGCCCCGCCCCCCGCGAAGGCGGGCGGGGCTGCGCCCAGACAGGTGAGCAGGGCGGCCGCAGCGACCGGGAGGACGTGGGAGGGACGAGTCGGCATCGGGGCGTGGCCTGCCTTCCGGAGACACTTCGGAACTGGTCGGCGCCCGCAGGCACCGGCTCGAAGCTAGGGGCAAGCAGAGCGGCCCGCCACTCAAGGTAGCCGTCCGGTCGCCCCGGGTATTGGCGTGCGGGCGGGTGGCGGTGCCCGGCAGACTGCTGCGATGACTCGGACTTCCACTCAGGCGCAGGAGCGGGCGCTGGCCCACGTCGCGGCGCGCTCGGCCGGCCGGCCCCTGGAGGCCTCGCTGCGGCTGACCCTCAACTTCCACCCCGACCGGGAGAGCGCCGGGCGCCCGATCCTGCGGCAGCTCGCCGAGGACGGGGCGTACCGCTCGCAGTTCGTCACCGGCACCAGCAACGGCGGCCTCACGGCCCACCCCGGCGGGGACCGCTGGCGCTGGGAGAGCCGGATCTTCGGGGGTGCGTACGACGACGCGCCCGCCGCGGACCGGCCGGTGTACGGCGCGCTGAACCACCGCGGGCGCCCCTTCGGTGCGGCCCCGCGCTTCGGCTCGGCCCACCTGCGGCTGACCGCCGAGGTGCTCGGCCGGGCCAGCTTCTGCTATCCGGACAGCTTCACCGAACCCACCGACTTCGGGGTGGCTGCCGGGATGCACCTGATCGAGCTGGCCGAGGCGGACGAGCAGGACGTGCTGGACGACTACATCGAGGCCCAGGTGCACGGGCCGGTGGTGCTGGAGCGGGACGTGGAGGCGATCGTGCTCGACCCCTGTTACCGGGGGACCGCCGTGGCGGAGGCGGCCGCCGCGCTGCCCTTCCCGGTGGAGTGGCACGGCGGCTTCCGCCTCACCGTCGACGAACTGCGCCGGCACCCGGAGTACCGGGGGCCGGAGTTCGTCGAGCTGGGTGCCGAGATCGCGGAGCGCGGGCTGATCGACGCCCGGATCATCGGCGACGCCGTCCGTACCGGCCGCCACGACCCGCAGGGCCTCAAGCGGGTCTGGCACTGCGTGGCCCGCTTCGGATGGTGACGGAGTGGCCGGGCTGCTCCGGTCAGTGACGGCGCGGCCGGGCTGCTCCGGTCAGCTGCGGACGGCCGGCTTGCGGCGGATGCCCGGGCGACGGCGCGCCTGCTGCGAGTCCTGGGAGGGCTGCGAGTCCTGCGAGGTCCGGCCGGGCTGGGGGCCGAGCCGGAAGTCCGCCGCCAGGGCCCAGAGCACCAGGCCGAGCGCGAGCGCCGTCGCGGTGGCGTAGACGGCCATCTGCGGCATCGGGTTCGGCGGGGCGGCGGGGTGGCGCAGGTAGAGCAGGTAGGAGCCGAAGGAGGACAGCTGCGTCAGCAGCGGCAGCGGCCAGAGGCGGCGGGGCAGTTCGAAGGCCGCGATCAGGGCGAGAATGTCGGCCGGGTAGAAGTACCGCTCGTGCATCGAGGGCAGCAGGAAGGGCACCAGCAGCACCGAGGCGGTGGCCAGCAGCACCACCCGGCGCCGGGTCAGCACCCACTGGGCGCCGCGGGCCCGCATGGTGGCCAGGCCCGTGCGGGAGAAGACGGCCAGCGCGGTGAGGCCGAGGACGGCCGCGACGGTGGCCAGCATGCCCAGCCGGCGGATCTGGTCGTCATGGCCGGTCACGGAGATGAACTGGTAGACCGAGGGCGCGTTGAGGGTGAGCGCCTGGTAGGTGCCGGTCTGGCGGGCGTAGACGGTGAACAGCTTGACCGGGTCGTGGCCGAGCAGCAGCGCGGGCAGGTCCAGGGCCAGGTAGGTGGCGGGAACGGCCAGCAGCGTGCGCCACGGCACCCGGCCGAGCAGCAGCATCACCAGCACGAACGGGGCGATGAAGATGGCCTGCAGCTTGAAGGCCAGCGCCAGCCCGAAGAACGTGCAGGCCCACCAGGGCCGCTGCCGCAGGACGTAGTAGACCCCGCCGACGATGAAGGCGGTGTAGATCGAGTCGGACTGCGCCCACCAGGCGCCGTTCGCGATCACCGAGGGCAGCAGCAGGGCGGCCATCCCGGCCAGCACGGCCCGGTGGCCGAGGTGCCGCAGCGCGACGATCCGGTACACGTAGTAGGCCAGCAGCAGGTCGAAGGCGACCGAGATCAGCTTGATCCCGGTCAGCGCCTTGACCGGCAGGTACGTGAGGGCCGCGAGGAGGTAGAGGTACGGCACGTTGTAGTCGGCGAAGCTGGTGTCGTCCAGCGCGCGGAAGCCGCCGTGGGTGTCCAGGTGCTTGTACCAGGAGTGCAGGAACCAGGTGTAGTCGACCGTCTGGAACGCGTGCCCCGCCAGCCTGAGGACGAGTGCCCCCGCGACCAGCGCCGAAATCGCGGCGTACCAGCCCGCCTTCCCGTTCTGTATTCGAACCTGCTTGAACAGAGCCATGGTTGCTCCCCCGTGACACGAGTGGTCGAGGCCCGTTCCAGATGCCCCCCGCCACGATCGACCGGACCAGTATGCGTCACGCTGGGCTGGCCAGGGTGAACGGGGGTGTACGTCCGGCCCCGGTACGCCAATGCCGCGACAAGGGGGGAATGTCGGTACATGTCACTGCGAAGGGTGAGCAGCGTGGACGAGCCGGGTGGGCTGACGGAGCAGTTCGAGCAGCAGCGGCCTCGGCTCAAGGCGTTGGCGTACCGGACGCTGGGCTCGCTCAGCGAGGCGGACGACGCCGTGCAGGAGGCGTGGATACGGCTCAACCGCACCGATACGAGCAGTGTGGAGAACCTGGCGGGCTGGCTCACCACGGTGGTGGCCCGGGTCTGCCTCAACATGCTGCGCTCGCGCGAGCAGCGCCGGGAGGACGCGCTGGACCTGCGCATCCCCGATCCGGTGATCAGCCCCGAGAGCGGGGCCGACCCGGAGCACGAGGCCCTGCTGGCGGACTCGGTCGGCCTGGCGCTGCTGGTGGTGCTCGACTCGCTCGGCCCGGCGGAGCGGCTGGCCTTCGTGCTGCACGACATGTTCGCGGTGCCGTTCGAGGAGATCGCCCCGCTGGTCGACAAGACCCCGGCCGCGACCAGGCAGCTCGCCAGCCGGGCTCGCCGCCGCGTCCAGGGCAAGGCCCCGGCGCCCGAACCGGACCTCACCCGGCAGCGCGAGGTGGTGTCGGCCTTCTTCGCCGCCGCGCGGGACGGCAAGCTGGACGCGCTGGTCGGCGTGCTGCACCCCGAGGTCGTGCTGCGGGCCGACGGCGCGGCCGGCCGGGCCCGCCGAGCGGTGACGCTGGCCGGCGCGGAGCTGGTCGCGAGCCAGGCCGTCACCTTCGGCAGCCTCTCGCCGTACGCCCGCCCGGCGCTGGTCAACGGCGCGGCCGGCGCCGTGGTCATCGGGCCGGACGGCCCGCTCTCGGTGATGGCCTTCACCGTGGCCGAGGGGCTGATCACCGACATCACCGTGCTCACCGACCCGGACCGGCTGCGGGAGCTCGACCTGTCGGCGTTCTGAGCGTCCCGGGGTGCCGTACGTCGGGAGCAGTTCCGGCGTACGGCGCCGGGGGTGCGGCGCCGAGCCGTACTCTGCTGGCATGGAGTTCGAGGACCGGGTTCCGTTCGTGGTCCGACTGGAGGCGGAGGACAGGCAGGCCCTGCTCGCGAGCGGGGACCGGATGGTCTACCCCGCCCGGCAGGTGCTGCTGCGCGAACACGAGCCCTCCGCCCACGTGTTGGTGCTGCTCTCGGGCTGGACCAAGGTCACCTCCGCGGCGGCCAACGGTTATGAGGCCCTGCTCGCACTGCGCGGGCCCGGGGACATCGTCGGCGAGGGGGCGGCGCTCAGCGGGCGGCAGCGATCGGCCACCGTCACGGCGCTCGGCGAGGTGGAGGCGCTGGCCGTCGAGGGCGAGCGGTTCCACGCCCTGCTGGACGAACGGCCCGGCGTGGCGAAGAAGTTGCTGGCCCTGGTGTCGGACCGGATCCGGGACAGCGACCGCCGCCGGGTGCAGTTCGCGGCGCTCAACGTCCAGGAGCGGCTGGCGCTGCTGCTGCTCGAACTGATCCGCAGTCACGGGCAGGAGACGGCGGAGGGTGTGCATCTCAACCCGGGGCTGACGCAGAGTGAGCTCGCCGGTTCGGTGGGCGCCTCCCGGGAGGCGGTGGCGCGGCTGTTGAAGGGGCTGCGGGACAGGGGCATCGTCCGCACCGAGCGGCGGGGTCTGGTGGTGATCCGGCCGGAGGTGCTGCGGATGATGGCACGTCAGGGGCAGCGCTGAGCAGGAGTTTTGGTGGACGACCGAGGGAGGCGGGAGCGCCGTTCTGTGTATACGGTCACATTCCGAGTGTGCTGGTTTCCCTCGCCGCACCCCCCGTTGCCCTGACACCTTGTGACTGTCCGAACGGGCCCCGCCGGGCCCGGGCCACCCTGCGGAAGGCAGCCATGCGCGAGCCCGTCACCCAGACCATGCTCCTCCTCGACATCGAGAAGTTCAGCCGCCGGGACGACTTCGTCCAGGCCGCCCTGCGGCGGGCGCTGGGCGGGATCGTCGACGAGACCCTGCTGGCCGCCGGGGTGGAGGCCACCCAGCAGTACCGCGAGGACCGGGGGGACGGCCTGATCGTGCTGGTCGGCGCCGAGGTCGCCAAGACCGGGTTGCTGCGAGCCCTGCTCACCGTTACGCCCGAACTGCTCCACGACTACAACCGGCTGGCCTCCGCCAGCGCCCAGCTGCGCCTGCGCATCGTGCTCGCCTCCGGCGAGGTGGCCCACGACCCGCAGACCCGCACCACCGGCGGCCTGGTCGGCCACGACCTCAACCAGGCCTGCCGGCTGCTCGACGCGGACGTGCTGCGGCAGGCGCTGGCGCAGCGGACGGCGGAGGACTGCGTGCTCCTGGTGAGCCCGGTGGTGTACGAAGGCGTGGTGCGGCACGGGCACCACGGCATCCGGACGGGCCACTTCCGCGAGGTCTCGGCGCAGGTCAAGGACGGGGTGCTCGGGGGGTGGCTGTACGAAGGAGCGGCTTCGGCTGCGGCTGTGACCGCCGGCCCGGCTGCCACTGCGACCTCCGGCCCGGCTGTCGCTGTGCCCGAGCAGGCTGTCGCTCCCGCTGTTCAGGTCGCACCCGAGCGGGGCGGGCCGGTGCTCCACCTGCCGCCGGGGACGGTGGTGAACGGGTCGATCGTCTTCGGCGACCAGCACGGGGTGAGCGGCAACGCCCGGGTGGACGGCGACGTGACCCTCGGCGGGCGGATTCAGCGGGGCGTGACCGGGGGTGAGTCGTGACCGCACCCGAGCAGTACGAGCCGGCGGGCCAGGCCCGGCCGGGGGCGGAGCCGCCGCAGGGCGCGGCGGCCGGGGCCGACGGCCCGGACGGCAACACCGCACCGGCCACCGACGGGCCGGTCCCCTCGTCCGCCGAGAACGAGGAGAGCAGCGAACACGCCTGGGACTCCCGCCGCGGCCTCCTCCGGCACAGCCCTGGGATCGTCTTCGGCCACTCCGGGCGGATCGGCGGCTCGCTGGTCGGGGGTGACCAGCACGGGGTGAGCGGCGGGAAGGTCACCGGCGATGTGATCCTCGGCGGCAGCAAGGTCGAGTACCACCTCGGTGGTGACTCGGAGGAGCGCTCCGGCGAGATCCCGGCCACCGAGGTCGAGGTGCTGGCCGGGTGTTTCGTCTACCCGGAGGCCACGCCGGAGGAGGCCCTGGCGGCGCGCACCGCACCGGGCGCGAGCACCGCGCAGGGGGTCGCTGGTGAGGTGGGAAGCGCCGGTGGGGCGGGAGGTGCCGGTGAGGCGGGCGAGAGCTGGGCGGCCCACAGCCCGTTCGGCCGCGCCCTCGGGCGGTTGCGGCGCCACCGGGTGGTGGTGCTCGCGGGCCCGGCGCGGACGGGCCGGCGGTCCGCCGCACGGATGCTGCTGCGGACGGTCGGCGCCACCGCGTACCGCGGGCTGGACCCAGCGCTCGCGGCCGGCCGGCTGCCCGCCGAGATCCGGGAGCGGACCGGGCACGTCCTGTACGACTTCGCCACCAGCGCCGAACGCCCGCTGCGCGAACACCACCTGGGGGCACTGAGCGAGCGGCTCGAGGCCGTCGACAGCTACCTGGTCATCGTGGTCGGCCCCCACCCGGTGGTGCACGGCGGTCACGGGCCGGTCCACTGGCAGCCGCCGGAGGCGGCGCGGCTGGTCGGCGCGCTCCTCGAGCGGGAGGGGATCGGCGCGGCCGAGGCGGCGGAGCTGCTGGCCATCCCGGAGACCGAGGCGGTGATCGGCCACCGCAGACCGGTCGCCGAGCTGGTCGGCTTCGCGGAGCGGCTCCTCGCGTACGCCCAGGAGCGGATCACCCGGGCGGAGCTGGCCGCGTTCGGGCCCTACGCGGCCGCGCGGCAGGTGCGGGAGTGGTTCGACCGCGGGGAGCTCGGCCTGCACGACCAGGCCTTCCTGATCGCGCTGGCCGCCTTCGACGAAAGCCCGTACGCGATCACCGCCGAGCTCAGCGACGTGCTCTTCGGGCTGCTCCAGGAGATCGAGAACCCCGGCGAACCTGCTCGCATCCCGGTCTTCGGCAGCTCCAGCGCGCAGCGGGTCGAACTCGCCCAGGCCCACCGCTACGAGGAGACGGAGGAGAGCGAATGGGGGGCGGTGCCGCAGACCAAGCTGCAGTTCCGCAACCCGGAGACCGCGCTCACCCTGCTCGGCGAGGTCTGGACGGGGCACCCCTCGGCCCGCCCGGCGCTGGTGAAGTGGCTCCGGCGGCTGGCGGTGGACCCTCGCGCGCTGGTCCGCACCCGGGCCGCGTACGCGGCGGCGGCGCTGGCCGCGACGGACCTGCCCTCCACGATGTCGCTGCTGATCCGTCCCTGGGCCGCCGACCGGCGCTTCCACGCCCGCCTGGCGGCGGCCAACGCGCTGGCCCTGGCCCACCTGATGAAGGCTCCGCACGTGCCGGAGATCCTGCGGGGGTGGTCCTCGGACCGGAGCGAGCAGTTGCGCGCGACGGCGGTGCGGGCCTACGCGATGGTCGGCGAAGCCTTCCCGGGGTCGGCGATCACGGCCCTGCTGGAGGCACCGAAGGAGAAGTCGAAGGAGCTCACCGAGCAGGCGGCGGCGGCCTCGGTGATCCTGCTGGCGTCCGGTCAGGAGTCCGGGGGTGGCGGCACGGGGATCGGCGTGGCAGCTCAACTCTGGGCCGCTCTCGTGCCGTTGGCGCAGCAGAGTGCCTCCCGGCTGTTCGTGCTGGGCAGCTTCATCAACGCCTGCGGGCCCACCGAGGGTGAGGCGGGCGGCGGTCGACCCCTGCTGCTCGACCAGTACGGCCGGGGCGAGGGTGACCCGGGCACGCCCGGCGAGCTGCTCCGCCGGTCGCTCGCTTCGCTGTGGCGGATCACCCTCAACGACCGGGAGCTCACCAACAGCGGGCGCTGGGCGTTGGCCGGGTGGGTCCGGTCGGCCGAGAGCGACCCGGAGGCGGAGCGGAGCCTGGCCGAACTGCTCCCCGCGCTCGCGGTCTCGGCCGAGGACACCAAGCGCCTGAGCTACCTGCTGGAGAACCTACGGGCCGACGGGCCGGGTGAACAGCCACCGCTGCCCGTCGCCACCCGCCTCCAGGCCGCTCTCGGATGACCGCCCACCAGTCGCCCGGCCCGCCCGGCCCGCCCTGCCACCAGTCGCCCGGCACCGTGCCGCCCGGTCACTTGCCGCGCCAGCTCGCGCCGCCTCACCCGGCTTGCCGCTCCACCGTTCGGACCCGTCCAAGGAGAGCCACACCATGATGCGCCAGACACCGCAGTGGCAGCAGAACGCGAACCGCCACACGACGCTCGTCGACCCGGTCGTCACCATCCAGGAGCTGTCGCGTCTCAAGCCGCTGCGCTCCACCCGGATCGACCACGCCCTGGTCTTCACCAGTCCCCAGGGCGGGTACGAGACCTTCCTGCCGCCGAATCGCCCGACCCGCACCGAGCTGGCCACCCGCCGCTGGACCACGGTCTACGAAGTGGACATGGGCCTGCACGAAGCCCAGCTGCCGCTCGCGCTGCCCAGCGCCAACGACGCCTTCCTCTTCGAGGTGGTGCTCTCCTGTAGCTGGCAGGTCGTCTCCCCGGACGCCTTCGTGGCCAGTGGTGAGCGCGACGTGCCGGCCATGGTGCAGCGGCTGGTCGAGGGGGTCGTCCGGCCGGTGCTGCGCCGGTACGGGATGGCGGACAGCTCCGTCGCGGAGCGGGAGGCCCAGGAGGTACTGGCCTCGGTCGGGCCGCTGGGCACGGGGGCCGGTCTGCAGGTCCGGTGGGGGCTCCAGATCCGCCGGGACGAGGACGCGCTGGAGCAGGAGCGGGCGCTGCGGCGGATCGAGTTCGCCCAGCAGATGCTCGACCCGGAGCACGCGCTGCGGATGAAGCAGGACGAGCTCAACGCCGAGCGCGCCCTGGCCCAGGGGCGGCAGCAGCACTGGATCGCGATGCAGGACCAGAACCTCGGCCACGAGCGGCGGGTGCTCGCGGGCCAGCAGGAGTTGGAGCTCCAGGCGATCGAGGCGAAGAAGATCGAGTACTACACCTACTACCTGGAGCGGGGCGGCCCGAGCGCGATGGCCTTCCAGCTCGCCAGACGGCCGGAGGACACCGCGCTGGTGCTGCAGAACCTCCGTGAGGACCAGCTCCGGGCGATGCGGAACCAGATGGACTTCGCGCTGGCCGCCCTCCAGGGCGGTCTGGAGGAGCACCAGCTCGAGGAGCCGCGGCGGCAGGCGATGCGGGTGTTCCGCGAGGTCATGGCCGGGATCGGCCCGAGCGGCGCCCCGGCGGTCGAGGCGGGCCCGGCTTCCTCGGCCACTCCGGCGGACGCCGCCCCGGTGGGGGACGGTGAGCAGGCTCCGCCGGCCGGGGGCCCGGCCAACTGGGGGCTGACCAAGAGCGACGACCCGGCCGCTCCGGGGAGCGTGCCGCCCAGGCCGCCGGCGCCGCCGGCACCGTCCGCACCGCCGGCGGACAGCGGCCCCGTCTTCGGCTACGGCGCTTAGGGTCTGCCCGGCCGACCGCACTGCCACCCTGGGCCGTCTCTACGGCCATTGGCCCGCGCACCGCCTGGTGCATCACCCCCGCGCATAACCCCGCGCATCACCTGCGGCCCGACCGCCGCCGGTCGATGCCGCCTGCCCGCCTCCGTCTTCTCCCGTACCGGACGAACCTCAGGAGCCGCACCGCCATGTCCGCCCATGACCCCTACCCCGACACCCCACCGCCGTACCCGGGCGACCAGCCGCCGGCCTACCCGGGCGAGGAGCCCCCGCCGTACCCGGGGGAGGAGCCCCCGTCGTACCCGGGCGAGGAGCCGCCCCTGTACCCGGGGGATGGTGCGTCTCCGCTGTACCCCGGCGAGGAGCCGCCGGCCTACCCCGGCGACGCCGCGCCGCTGTACCCGGAGGTCCCTCCGCCGTACCCGGGCGATGTGCCTCCGCCGTACCCGGATGATGCTGCGCCCCCGCCGTACCCGGGGGAGGAGCCTCCGGCCTACCCCGGTGAGGAGCCCCCGCCGTATCCGGCTGGCGGTCCGTCGGTTCGAGCTGTGGCGGCGGCGGTTCCGGATCGTCCGGAGGTCGGACCGCCGCTGGTCGTCGGGCCGCCGCCGGGGGGTGAGGAGCGGGCGCCGGTGTACCCAGGTGCCGGCTTCGAGCCGCAGGCGGCTCCGGTGGTGGTGCCGCCACCGCCGCCGTTGGCTCCGCCGGAGCTGCCGCCGTCCGCCGCGGTGGCGCCCGGACAGGCCGAGGACCAGGACGATCTGGCCTTCCAGTCGGGGCGCAGGATCCTGAAGGCCCATCAGCGAGGTGTCGACGGGGCGGCCATCTCGCAGTTGGTGGTGACCCTGCCGACGGCCATCGTCAGTCTGGCCGTCGTCGGTACGTTCTCCTCGATGTTCAGTGACGTCCTGGGCGGGATCGTCACGCTGGCGTGGTTGCTGTCCGGCGTGCTGGTCTTCCACCGGCCGACCGAGGGGATGATCGCCCAGCATCTGCTGGGGATGCGCCGCCCGGACCAGGCGGAGCAGGAGCGGCTCGCCGCGGTGTGGGCCGAGGTGACGCGCCGGGCGGGTGTCCAGCCGGGCACCTACGAGCTGTGGGTGCAGGAGCGGGACGAGTTGAACGCGACCGCTGCGGCGGGACACATCGTCGCGGTGACCAGCCACGCGCTGGAGAAGCTCCCCAACTCCCAGCTGGCCGCCGTGCTCGCCCACGAGCTCGGGCACCACGTCGGTGGTCACCCGTGGGCCGGCTTGCTCGCAGACTGGTACGCCCTGCCCGCACGGACCGTGGGCCGCTGGATCGCCCTCGGGGTGCGTAAGCTGCTCGGCTCGGGTGAGGCGGCCGGCATCGCCTGCGGTGGCTGCCTGGTGGTGTTCTTCGCGGTCTTCGTCTTCATGCTCGCCTTCTCCGAGGGCATGTGGTGGTTGGTCCTGCCGATCATTGCCGCGCCGCTGCTGGTCAGGTGGCTGCACCGGCGGGCCGAGTACCGGGCGGACGACTACGCCCTGGGGCTCGGCTTCGGTGACGAACTGCTGGCCGTCCTGGTCGAGGAGCACCGCAGCCAGCCGCAGCCCCCGGCGCCCGGGACGCCGCCGGCTCCGCCCCAGACACCCCAGGCGCCGCCGGCCTACCCCGGCTACCAGCAGCCCCACCCGGCCGGGTACCCGTCGTACCCGCCGCCCCAGCAGCAGCCGTACCCCGGCTACGGGATTCCCCCGCAGCCCGGTGTCCAGGCCGGCTACCCGCTGCCGCCGCAGATGCCGCAGGTGCCGCCCGGCCCGCAGCCGCCGCGCCCCACCGTCCCGGCCGCGCGCGGGGCGAAGGAGACCGTGGCCGCGACGATGGTGCGTGCCCCGCACGCCAACTTCGAGGCGCGGATCAGGCGGCTGCAGGGACGCGACCAGCTGGGGTGAGGAGGCCGGCCGCCCGGCCTGCTGCGGACGGCCTCACCGTGGCGCGGGGCACCGGGTGTCCTGCGCCGGGCGGTGGCCGGTGACGAGGAAGTCCGTCACCAGGGCGTCGCCGCAGGCGTTGCCGTTGGCCAGGTAGGCGTCGTGACCGCCGGAGTCCACGGCGACCATCCTGGCCCGGTGGCCGAAGACCTCCCGCAGCTTGAGCGCGCCGGCGTACGGGGTCGCCGGATCGCGCAGGTTCTGTATGAGCAGGACGTTGGCCGGGCCGTCGGGGGTGATGCGCACCGGCGGCTCGCTCGGCGGGTAGGGCCAGAAAGAACACGGCATCAGGTTGACCGGCATCCCCGCCGTCAGCGGGTGCGCGAGCCGGTCGGCGGCGACGGCGCGGGCGTGGTCGGCGACCGAGCCGGGCCAGGTGACGTCCCCGCAGAGGGTGCCGACCGAGGCGGCCACCGTGTTCTGCAGGGCGTCGTCGGGCGGGGTGGCCGCCGGGGGCAGGGGGCGCAGCCCCTGGGCGGCGAGCATCAGGCGGGCCAGGCCGGGGAACTTGGCGTCGGAGTAGAGGCTCTCCAACATGGTCTCGCGGAGCGCGTTCCCGCTCAGCTCGGCCGGGTTGGCGCCCGGCCAGGGGAGCGGGTGCTGGTCGAGCCGGGCGGCCAGCTGGAGGAAGAGTGGGCGGACGGCGGCCGGGGTGTCGGCCACCTGGTCCGGGTTGCCCGGGGCCGAAGCCCAGGCGGCGAAGTCGGGGAAGCGGTCCTCGGCGCTGGCGTCGAATGCGGCCAGCCAGCCCCGCCCGACCTTGGCCGGATCCGGGTCGTCGTTGCTGTCGAGCAGCACCCGGTCGGTGTGCTGCGGGTACCTGGTGGCGTACACGGCGCCCGCGTAGGTGCCGTAGGAGACGCCCCAGAGGGAGAGGCGCCGCTCGCCGAGGGCCTGGCGGATGCGGTCGATGTCACGGGCCTCGTTGGCCGTGCTCATCGTCCGGATGACCGGCCCGCCGTTGCGCGCGCAGGTCTCGGCCACCCGGCGGCCGATGGTGGCGTTGGCCTCGACCGACCCGCCTGGCGCGGGCCAGGGCCGGAGCCTGGTCATGGTCAGGTCCTCATGGGCGAGGCCGCAGCTCACCGGGGCGGACCGGCCGACGCCGCGCGGGTCGAAGCCCATCACGTCGTACCGGTCGAGCACCTCCTTGGGCAGGCGCCCGACCGCGCCCGAAGGCCCGTTCAGCCCCGAGCCGCCCGGCCCGCCGGGGACCATCAGCAGCGTGCCCCGGCGCAGCTCGGGCCGGGCGGTGGCCAGCCGGGAGACCGCAAGGGTGATCTGCGGCCCGCCCGGAGAGCCGTAGTCCAGCGGCACGTCGACCGTGCCGCACTGTTGTCGTGGATCCGGTGCGGGCCCGGTGCCCGGGCTCGGTGCGGGGCAACTGCTCCAGCTGACAGCGGAGTCGGGGCCGGTGGGCGGGATGGCGGCCTCGGCGGTCGGCACGGTCAGGGTGAGCAGGGCGGCGGCCGCCAGCAGGGCCCCCGCGCGGTGCAGGCTCTTCTTCGTGGTCTTCATGCGGACGAGTCTTCTCCGTCGCGGACCGCCGATCCATGGTGCTGGCTTCACACTTCGTGCTGGTGTTTACCCCACCGCCGAATGAGTGACCGTCAGTTCGCCCGCGCCGTACGTCTGCCCCGCCCGGTGCTCCCGGAACGCCCGTTGGGAGAGCGCGGCGGTCACCGCCAGGGCGATGGTGACTCCCGCGACGGGGAAGAAGGGCGCCGGGCCGAGCCGGTGGACGGCGAGGCCCGCCACGGCCACGGAGACCGGGAAGGAGCCGGTGACCGCCAGCATGACCATGCTCATCACCCGGCCGAGCAGCGCGGCGGGAGTCCAGGTCTGGATCATGGTGATGACCACGATGTTCTGCCAGCCGCTGGCGATGCTGTAGACCGCGAGGCAGACCCCGGCGCCGAGCAGCCCGCCCGCGTACGGCGCTCCGGCCAGTCCGATGCCCATCACCACCGCCAGCAGCGCGAACAGCCGCGCGGGCCGCTGGTCCGTGCGGGCCCGGCCCGCCACCGCCGAACCGATCAGCGAGCCCACGCTCAGGACGGTCAGCAGCGCCCCGTAGCCCGCGGCGCCGAGGTCCTGGTGGGCGAGGTCGGGCAGCGCGACCTCCATCGTCCCGGTGAAGGCGAGGTTGCACACCAGCGCGACCACGAGCACGACGTGCAGGAGCCGCCCGCGCCGCAGGACTTCGCCGAACGAAGGCCCGCCCGCCGGGCCCGCCGCCTCGCCGTCCTCGGCCTGCCCCGCGCCGGCGGGCGGACGCAGCGCGAGGAGTACGGCGGCGGAGAGGATGAACGAGACGGCGTCGACGGCCAGCGCGGCCGCCGGGCCCCAGCCGGCCACCAGGAGGCCGCCGGCGAAGGGCCCCAGCACACCGCCGAACTGGTTGGCCATCGCGGACAGGGCGTTGCCGCGCCCGAGTTGCTCGGCGGGCAGGATCGCGGGCAGCAGGGTGTAGGAGGCGGGCAGGAAGACCCCGGAGCTCGCGCCCAGCACGGCGGCGATCGGCGCGAGTTGGGCGAGCGAGGGCTCACCGGCGGCCGCCGTGACGACCAGTGCGGCGGAGCACACGGCCCGCACGGCGTCCGCCGCCAGCATCACCTGCCTGCCGCCGTAGCGGTCCGCGAGCATGCCCCCGAGCGGGATGGTCACGGCGCGGGGGATCCCGTAGCAGGCGAGCACGGTGCCCAGCAGCGTCGTCCCTCCGCTGCCGCCGAGCACCAGCCAGGGCAGCGCCACGGCGTAGCAGTAGTCCCCGAGCATCGACGCGAACTGCCCGACCACCAGCAGCCGGAACCCCGCCACCGCCATCGGCCCGGTTCTCGTCGCGTTCCGGGCACGACTCATGAACCCCACCATGCTGACCCCCCCCAACAGGTACCGCTCCTCGGTACGTCGAGCACCAACCGTATCGCCCCCCCCCGGCAGTGGGAGCAAGATCGTCGGCCGGTGGGCGATACTGACTCGGCTTCAGGCGCCAGGCCTCAGGCTTCAGGTGGGTGACCGGCTCGGCAGGGGCCGGCCGGTCCGGAGGGGGACCACTGCAGTGCGGGTAGAACTGCTCGGACCGGTACAGGCGTACGCCGAGGACGCGGCGCCGATCGAGCTGGGCGGTGTCCGGCTGCGGATGCTCCTGGCCCGGCTGGCGCTCGGCGAGGGCCGGACGGTGACCGCGGACGCGCTGGTGGACGGACTGTGGGGTGAGGAGCATCCGGCCGACACGGCGAACGCGCTGCAGGCGCTGGTGTCCCGGCTGCGCCGGGCGCTGCGCGGCTCGGCGACGGTGGAGTCGGCCTCGGGCGGCTACCGGCTCTCGGTGCGGGCCGAGGAGGTGGACGTCCGACGCTTCGAGGAGCTGACCGCGCGGGGGCGGCGGGAGCTCGCGGCCGGGCGGGCCGGTGAGGCGGCCTCGCTGCTGGCGGAGGCGCTCGGGCTGTGGCGGGGCGCGGCGCTGGCCGATGTACTCGACGCCCCGTTCGCCGGCCCCGTCGCGACCAGGCTGGACGACCTGCGGACGGCGGCGGTCGAGGACCGCTGCGACGCCGAGCTGCGGCTCGGCCGGCATACCGAGGTGCTCGCCGATCTCGAAGTGGCCGGGGCCGAGCGTCCGTTGAGCGAGCGGGTGGCCGGGCTGCGGATGCGCGCGCTTGCCGCGGCCGGGCGGCAGGCCGATGCCCTCGCGGTCTACGAGACCGTCCGGCGGCGGCTCGGCGAGGAGCTCGGCGTCGATCCGTCGGCCGAGCTACAGGAGGTCCATCTGGCGCTGCTGCGCGGCGAGTTGGTGACTCTGGTCGAGCAGGCCGAGGCCGCCGCGAGCCGGCTCCCGGCGCGGCTCACCAGCTTCGTCGGCCGGGACGCGGAACTGGACCGGCTGGGAGGCCTGTTGGTTCAGAGCCGGCTCGTCACCGTGGTCGGCCCCGGCGGGGCCGGCAAGACCAGGATCTCCCTCGAGGCGGCCGCCCGGGACCGCGCGCACCCGCGTGGCCGGGTCTGGTTCGTGCCCCTGGCCGGAGTTCGCGCGCCCGAGCAGCTGGCCGACGCGGTGCTCGGCGCCCTCGGCGCCACCGACGGCAGTCTCTACGAGAGCGGCCAGGGGCAACGGGCCACCCCCGTCGAGCGGATGGCCGGCGTGCTCGGGGCCGAGGGTGCCCTGCTGCTGCTCGACAACTGCGAGCACCTGGTCGAGGCGGCCGCCGAGCTGGCCGCCGAACTCCTCGACCACATACCGGAGTTGCGCATACTCGCGACCAGTCGCGAGGCACTCGCCATCACCGGCGAGTCCCTCTGGCACCTCGGCCCCCTCGACGTGCCGGTGGGCTCGCCGGAGCCCGCCGAGGCCGCACAGTCGCCCGCGGTGCGGCTGTTCGTGGACCGGGCCACCGGAGTACGGCCGGACTTCACCCTCGACGACTCGACCCTGGATGCCGTGGTCGAGGTCTGCCGACGTCTCGACGGTATGCCGCTCGCCCTCGAACTGGCCGCCGCGAAGCTCCGGTCGATGAGCGTGGAGCAGATCGCGCGCCGCCTGGACGACCGCTTCCGGCTCCTCGCCTCGGGCAGCCGCGCCGCCCTGCCCCGGCAGCGCACCCTGCTCGCGCTGGTCGAGTGGAGCTGGGACTTGCTGGACGAGCCCGAGCGGATCCTCGCCCGCAGGCTGTCGGTCTTCCCGGGCGGCGCGACCGTCCCCGCGCTGGAAGCGGTCTGCGCGGACTCGTCGCTCCCGGCCGCCGACATCCCGTACGTCCTGGACGCCCTGGTCGAGAAGTCGCTGGTCCAGACCGTCGAGGACGGCGCGGGCGAACCGCGCTACCGGATGCTGGAGACGGTACGCGCCTACGCCGCACGGCAGTTGGCCGCCACCGAGTCGGGCGGGGCCGTCACCGGGCGCTTCGCCGGGTACTTCCTCGCGCTCGCGGAGGAGCACGAGCCGCGCCTGCGCACCGGCGAACAGCTGCGCGCGATCGCGGTCTTCGACGCCGAGCACGACAATCTCGTCCTCGCACTGCGGTCGGTGGTCGTCTCCGGCGACGCGGAGCTGGCAGCGCGGTTCGCGGGGGCGTTGTCCTGGTACTGGGGGCTGCGCGGGATGAGTGCCCAACTCGACATTCACGCCGCCGAGTTCGCCGGGTCCGGCGGCGCCGAATCGGCCACGTCGCGTGAGTTCCACCCGGCCGTGCTGCTGCTGCGGATGGCCCAGGTCTCGACCGCCGCGGGCCGGGCCGGTGCGGCGGGCGAGGACGCGTCGGCCTCGCCCGATCCGTGGATCCGGGCAAGCGCCCACCTGGCCCGGGACTTCGCCCTCACCGAACAGGGCGACCTGGTCACCGGAGCCGACTCCCGGCTCGAGGCGCTGCGCGGCTTCGAGGAGGTGGGCGACCGCTGGGGGATCGTGCTGAGCCTGTTCCCGATCGGCCGTGACCACTCGTTGCGCGGCGAGTACGCCGAGGCCATCGCCACCTTCGAACGGACGGTGGCCCTCAGTTCCGAGCTCGGCACCGAGGACTACCTCTACCTCAGCAAGGCCAGGCTCGCCCGCGAGCGACGGCGCAGCGGCGACCTTGCAGGCGCCTTCCGCGACCTGCACGCCGCCCACCGGCAGGCCCGCGAGCGGGGCCAACTGCGGCTGGAGGCCAACATCCTGGTCGGCCTGGCCAATGCGCACCGCCGGGCCGGTGACCTGGCGGAGTCCGACGCGACCCTGGACCGGCTCGAGGCCCTGGGGGCCCGGCAACCCGCCCTGCGGGCGCTGGCCCGCGACCTGATCGTCAGCACCCGCGTCGAGAACCGGCTCGCGCAGGGCGACGCGGTGCGGGCCAGGGCACTGCTGCCCGAGGCGGCCGGCGCCCTGCTCGGCCAGGGCGCGGGCGCCGCGCTGGCCTGGGTGGCCGAACTCCTCGGCGGACTCCTGACCTTGGAGGGCGACCCGGTGGCCGGCGCCAGGTCGCTCGGCATGAGCCAGGTGATGCGCGGGGCCTTCGACCACGGCGAACCGGAGTGGCGGGAGCTGATCGACCGCATCGTGGCCACGCTGGGCGAGGAGGGCTTCCGGCGGGCGTACGAGGAAGGCGCCGGGTACTCGCGTGTGGACGCGCTGCGGTGGCTGGAGGCGCAGGCACTGGGGTCGCGCGCCTGACGAGCGGAGCCGCGCGCCTGACGTACGGGCCGCCGGCCTGACGTACGGACAGCCGGGTCGGGTCCGCACCCCCGTGTGTGCGGTCCCGGCCCGGCTGTGTCATCGAGCGGGGATCAGCCCGCGTTCTTGCGGTACGCCCGCACGGCCAGCGGCACGAAGACCACCATCACGCCGGCCATCCAGGCCAGGGTGCCGCCCATCGAGGCGGCCACCGGGCCGCCGTTCAGCAGGCCGCGGACGGCGTCGGACACCAGCGAGACGGGGTTGACGCCGGACCAGGCCCGGAGCCAGCCGGCCATGCTGTCCTTCGGGATGAAGACGTTGCTGGCGAAGGAGAGCGGCAGGATCAGGATGGTCATCAGGCCTTGGACGGAGGTGGGGTTCTTGATCAGCATGCCGAGGAACACCGAGATCCAGGAGAAGCTGAAGGCGAAGCCGATCAGCAGGGCGAGCGCGGCGAGCGCCGCCACCGGGCCGGTCTGGAAGCGGTAGCCCATCACCAGGGCGAGCACCACCAGGGTGCCCAGGCAGACCACGTAGCGGACCACGTCGGCCAGGACGGCGCCGATCAACGGGCCGGAGCGGGCGATCGGCATGCTGCGGAACCGGTCGAAGATCCCGGTGCTGGCGTCCGCGCAGAGCGAGGCGCCGATCCCGATGCTGGCCTGGAAGACGGCCATCACCATCACACCGGGGGTCACGAGCTGCAGGTAGCGGTCGGTGTCGCCGCCCGACATGGCCTGCCCGAAGAGGTAGACGAACATCAGCAGGCTGATGATCGGGGTCAGGATCACGTCGACCAGCTGGATCGGCGACTTCATGAACCGGGTGACGCCGCGACCGGCGAGGGCGAAGCTGTGCCGGGCGGTCAGGACGAGTCCGATGCGGCCGGGGAGTGCGGTGGGGGTGCTCATGATCTGAGGTCCTCTCGGGGAAGTATTCGCGGTACGAGGAGCCGTGGGCTCAGGCGGCGGCGGGCTGGGCTTCGGCGGCGGCCGGGGCGTGCCCGGTCAGGGCCAGGAACACTTCGTCCAGGCTGGGCAGCCGCAGGCCGAGCTCGTCGGCGGCGATGCCGGCGCCGTCCAGCCGGCGGGCGACGGCGGCGACCAGCAGCGGGTCGTCGGCCGGCACGGTGAGCACCCCGGAGTCCTGCGCGGGGGAGTGCCCGGTCAGCTCGGTGAGCACCGCGGCGACCTGCGCGGCGTCGGCGGCCAGGGTGGGCCGGACCTGCAGGATCTGGCCGCCGACCCGCCGCTTGAGCTCACCGGGGCGCCCCTCGGCGACCTTGCGCCCCTTGTCGAACACGGTGATGGAGTCGGCGAGCTGGTCGGCCTCCTCCAGGTACTGGGTGGTGAGCAGCACCGTGGAGCCGTCGGCGACCAGCCGCCGCACCACGTCCCAGACCTCCTGCCGGGCGTGCGGGTCGAGCCCGGTGGTGGGCTCGTCCAGGAACAGCACCTGGGGCCGGCCGACCAGGGATGCCGCCAGGTCCAGCCGCCTGCGCATACCCCCGGAGAAGGTGGCGATCGGCTTACGGGCCGCCTCGGTGAGGGAGAAGTTCTCCAGCAGTTCGGCGGCCCGCGCCTTGGCGTCCCGCCGGGACAGCCCGAGCAGCCGCCCGATCAGCACCAGGTTCTCCGCACCCGACAGCGCCTCGTCCACCGAGGCGTACTGACCGGTGAGCCCGATCAGCTGACGGACCCTGACCGGATCCTTGACGATGTCGTGCCCACCGATCGTGGCGTGCCCGCCGTCCGGCCGCATCAACGTCGCCAGGATCCGCACCGTGGTGGTCTTCCCCGCCCCGTTCGGCCCCAGCACCCCGACCACCTGCCCGGCCGGCACCTCCAGGTCGACCCCGTCCAGGGCGGTGAAGTCCCCGTACTTCTTGACCAGTCCCTCGGCCCGGATCGCGTACGCCATGTTCGAACTCCTCGTCAGGTCTTCGTCGCTCTCGACGACCCTGACGATGCCGACCCCGCCTGACAGCCGGCGGACAGCGCGCTGACAGCACCCGTCAGCCCTTGTCAGCTGCTCCGCGTCGGTGTGCCGACAGCGGGTCAGACCGGCGGCAAGGCGTGGACGGTCGAGCCGTAGGTGGCGTAGAGCCGCTCGCTGTCGCCGGCCAGGTACCAGTCCTGACCGAGGTCGGAGCCGCTGGCGTAGGTCCAGCGGATCCTGCCGCGCCTGACGTCGATCGCGTGGACGCCCTGGCCGGTGGGCCCCGCCACGAACAGGGTCTCCTGCACCACCACCGGCGGTGTCAGCGGCGACGGCGGCGCGGGCAGCGGGCAGCTCCACAGCGCCTTGCCGGTCCGGCTGTCCCAGGCGGTGGCCGCGCTGGTCCCGTCGCTGCCGTAGAGCACACCGTGCTGCACCGTGACGGGGGTGAACCTCCGGTTCTCGTTCGCCGGTACCTGGATCTTCCACTTCTGGCTGCCGTCGGCCTGCCGGATCGCCTGCAGGCCGGTCCCCTCGGCCGGGCAGAAGCCGTCGAGGTCGCCGCCGACGACCGGCGGGAAGCCGGTGCCGGTGCCGGTGCCGGTTCCGGGGCCGGTGGCCGCGGACCAGAGCAGTCTGCCGTCCCGGCCGTTGCGTGACACCAGGTTGTCCTGGCTGTCGGTGTACCAGACGGCGTCGCCGACGACCAGGCCGTTCACCTGGCGGCCGGCCGCCCGCTTCTCGCGTTGGAACCAGATCTGCTCGCGGGTGGCGACCGAGAACCCGGCCACCCCTTCGATGCCGGCGGCGGCCTCGGCCCAGGAGGGGGCGACGGTGACCAGCATGAAGACGACCTCGGCGGAGGCGCCGAGCAGGGAGCCCTTGGTGTAGACCCACCCCTTCGGGTCCTTGCCCGGGCTGCCCCAGACGATCGTCCCGGTGGCCGTCTCGAAGCCGACCGCCCCGCCTCCCGGGAGACCGACGAAGACGAGCCTCCCGCCGAGTGTCATGCCGTCACGGCCGTCGGGCGACCCGTGGGCCCAGACCTCCTGGCCGGTGTCCGCGCTGATCGCGACCGGCTGGCTCCCCGGCGGGACCAGGTAGATGCCGGAGCAGAGCACCGGAGCGCCGGCGGGGCTGCCCTTGGAGCTGTAGGTCCACAGCGGCTTCGGCGGCGGACCGTCCGCACCGGCCGCCGAGCGGGACGGGGCGTTGCCTGCCGTGGCCCCGTGTCCGGCGCCGTGAGTGGAGAGCGCCCAGCCTGCTCCGCCGGCCGCCGCGAGTGCGAGCACACCGCTGCCGGTGGCCAGCAGACCACGCCGCGAGAGGCTGCCCGACACCGGGACGGAGCCGGCCCGGGCTTCCGGCCGGGGACCCGGCCGCCGCTGCGGTGCCGGCTTGCTGCGCTGGAGGCCCAACGGCACGGGGCCGGGGCTCGTCTCGGTCACCGGATCAGCCGGGGCGGCGGCGTCCGCCACGGTGGGTGTGTAGCCCGCGCCCCGTACCGTCCCGGTGCCCGCCACCGCTCGGAGCGGTTGCTCCAGATCCATCACCGCCGCCGCGTGCCGGGTCAGCGCGGCGGACAGGGGAGCGGGCAGCCAGTCGTCGTCCGGCGCCCGGTCGGGGCCGGTGGGCGCGAGCAGTTCGCACAGTTGCCCGGGCGTGGGGCGGCGGGCGGGGTCCTTGGCCAGGCAGGCGCTGATCGCCGGACGCAGTCCGTCCGGCAGCCCACCCAGCTCCGGTTGGTCATAGACCACCTTGAACAGCTGCCCGGCCGACCCCGAGTCGCTCTCGAACGGGCCGCGCCCGGTGGCCGCGTAAAACAGCACCGAGCCGAGCGAGAACACGTCACCGGCTGGCCCCATCGGCCGTCCTGACGCCTGTTCGGGGCTCATGTAGCCGGGTGAGCCGATCACGATTCCGGTACGGGTGACCTGGTCGCCGTCCAAGGCTCGGGCTATCCCGAAGTCGATCACCCGGGGGCCGTCGGCGGTCAGCAGCACGTTGGACGGTTTGAGATCCCGGTGCACCAGCCCGACCCGGTGGATCGCCCGTAACGCCTGCGCCAGCCCGAAGCCCAGCGCCCGCACGGACGGCTCGGGCAGCGGGCCGTGGGCGCGTACCGCGGTGGCCAGGTCCGGCCCCAGGACGTAGGAGGTGACCAACCAGGGGAGCGGGCCGGTCAGTTCGGCGTCCACCACGGGCGCGGTGAAAGCGCCGTCCACCGCCCGCGCGGCCGCCACCTCGCGCCCGAACCGTTCGCGGAACTCCTGGTCCCCGGCCAACTCGGCCCGCACCACCTTGACGGCGACGGTCCGCCCGCCGGCCGACCGCCCCAGATAGACCTGGCCCATCCCGCCCGCGCCCAACCGGGCCAGCAAGCGGTACGGGCCGACGGCCTCTGGATCGGTGCTCTCCAACGGCTCCATTGCGGGTGCCCCCCGTCCAAGCGAAGTAGACACGGTGATCGACGGTCAGGACCGGCCACCCGCCATGCTAGGCGCTGACCGCCCCACTCAGCAGCTGAGATGACTTTTGTGGCCGATCCAATTGATCGGAGCGGCCGCCCCAGGGCTGCCGCCTCCCCGCCTCCGCATCACGGTCAGGGCGGTCAGCTGGTCGGCGAGGTGCTCGGCGTTCGGAGGGACGGCCTCCCGGCTACGCAGACTGACCGCGGTCCGTCCCGGGAGCCGCAGGTCCTGGCAGGCGGTGACGGCTGTCACAGCCGCGGCCAGGGCGAGTCAGGTCGGTCGGACCCCTGAGCGGTAGTCACTCAGTTGCCCACGCAGAACGACTCAGGGCCCTACCGGATCTCTCCGATAGGGCCCTGAGTCGTACTACTGGGTCGGGGTGGCGGGATTTGAACCCACGGCCTCTTCGTCCCGAACGAAGCGCGCTACCAAGCTGCGCCACACCCCGGTCCTGCTGTTGTTGTTTCGGTCTCCCTCGCAACGAGTAGAACTCTACCGGACGTGGGCTCAGAGACGAAATCCGGTTTCGAGGGGTGCTGAGCTGGGGGGATCAGGGGCGGGGGGTGAGGGTGAGGAGGGTGGCCTCGGGGGGGCAGGCGAAGCGGACGGGGGTGTAGCGGTTGGTGCCGCAGCCGGCCGAGACGTGGAGGTAGGAGCGGTGGCCCCCGGCCCGGTGTTCGGAGAGGCCCTTCACCCGCTTGGCGTCGAGGTCGCAGTTGGTGACCAGGGCGCCGTAGAAGGGGATGCAGAGCTGGCCGCCGTGGGTGTGGCCGGCGAGGATCAGCGGGTAGCGGTCGGCGGTGAAGGCGTCCAGGACGCGGAGGTAGGGCGCGTGCACGACGGCGAGGGAGAGGTCGGCGTCGGGGGAGGGCCCGCCGACGACCTCGGAGTAGCGGTCGCGGCGGATGTGCGGATCGTCGAGGCCGGTGAACTCGACCTCGAGGCCGCCGAGGGTGAGCCGCCCCCGGGTGTTGTTGAGGTCGAGCCAGCCGGCGGCGTCGAAGCCGTCGCGGAGCTTCTGCCAGGGGTTGTGGACGGCGCCGACGATGCCGCGCTTGCGGGTGCCGTCCGGGTTGTTCAGCCCGTGCACGCCGGTCTTGAGTGCCTTGAGGTAGCGGGCCGGGTTCTTCTTGGCGGGCCCGTAGTAGTCGTTCGAGCCGAAGACGTACACCCCGGGGAAGTCCATCAGCGGCCCGAGCGCGTCCAGCGTGGCGGGCACGCCGAGCGGGTCGGAGAGGTTGTCCCCGGTGTTGACGACCAGGTCCGGCCGCAGGCCGGCCAGGCTCTGGAGCCAGCGCTGCTTCTTGCCCTGCCCGGTGACCATGTGGATGTCGGACACCTGGAGCACCCGGAGCGGCCGGGCTCCCTTGGGCAGGATCGGCACCTCCACCCGTCGGAGCCGGAAGGAACGGACCTCGTAGCCGACGGAGTAGGCGAGGCAGGCGGCGCCGGTGGCGGCGATTCCGAGGGGGACGGAGTACAGCGGTCGCATCGGTCCATGGTCGCAGACGCCACGGGGAAGCCGACACGCCGGTGAGCCCCCGTCAGCCGGGGCAGCCGCCGCCGGTCCGGCCGGAGGCTCCTGTCGGTCCGGCCGGAGGCCCCCGTCAGTCCGGCCGGCGCGCGCCGGCCCAGCCGGCCAGCAGGTCGAGGGCTGCCTCGGTGGGCCCGTCCGGGGCCGGGGTGAGGGTGATCAGCCGTTGGCGGGCGTCGCCGCCGAGCTCGAAGGTCTCGAAGGTGAAGGTGAGAGTGCCGACGGCCGGGTGGCGCAGGCTCTTGGAGCCGTGTGTGCGCACCGTCACATCCGCCCGGGCCCAGAGCACGGCGAATTCGTGGCTCAGTGCGCGCAGCTCGGCGATCAGGCCGGTGAGCCGCTGGTCGGCCGGGTACCGCCCGGCGGTGGCCCGGAGCTGGCCGGCGGTGGTCTCGGCGAGCCCCGGCCAGTCGACGTAGAACTCGCGGCTCTCCGGGGTGAGGAAGAGGTAGCGGGCCAGGTTCCAGCCGCCGTCCGGCTCGGTGGGCGGTACGAAGAGGTGGCGGGCGACCGGGTTGAGCGCCAGCACGTCGAAGTCGTCGGCCAGCACCAGGGCCGGGACGGTGATCCGCTCCAGCAGCCGGGCCAGCTCCGGGCGGAGGGCGAAGGGCGGAGACGACATGGGCGGAGACGGAGGCAGCGGCAGAGGCGCCAGCAGCGGAGGCGGAGTCGGAGTCGGAGTCGACAGGGGCGGCGCCCCCGCGCCGCGCCGCCGGACCAGCCGGTGCAGGTGGTCCCGCTGGACCGTGTCCAGCCGCAGCGCGTCGCCGATCGCGTCCAGCACCTCCCCGGAGGGGTGCCGGGCCCGGCCCTGCTCCAGCCGCTGGTAGTACTCGACGCTGATCCCGGCCAGCTGGGCGAGCTCCTCCCGCCGCAGGCCGGGCACCCGGCGCCGGGCGCCGCCGCGCAGCCCGGCGCTCTCCGGGCTGACCAGGGCCCGGCGCGCCTGCAGGAACTCCCCGAGATCCAGATGCTCTGCCACGGGGGCCAGTATGCCCAGCGGGAGCGGGCCGAGGGTGGCCCTGCGAGTACCCGTACCGGGCGGGCCTGGGCCGGCCGGGCGGCCCCCGGCAGGCTGAAGGCGTCCGAGGAACAGCCCACCGCGCTGGAACAGAAGGAACAGAGGGAGCAGAAGCATGTGCCACCCCACCGACAGCCGTCCGCCCGCCGCCCCGGTCACCACGGGAGCCGCGGCCGAGTACGGGCGGCTGGAACTCACCGCCGCCGACGGCAACCGCTTCGCCGCGTACCGGGCCACCCCGACCGCCCCGCTCGGCCGCAGCGTCGTGCTGCTGCCGGACCGCCGCGGCCTGCACCCCTTCTACGAGGGCCTCGCCCAGCGCTTCGCCGAGGCCGGCTTCGACACCCTGGTGCTCGACTACTTCGGGCGGACGGCCGGGACGGGCCCCCGGGACGACTCCTTCGACTGGGCGGCCCACCTGGGGCTGCTGGCGCCCGAGCACGTGGCGGCGGACGCGGCGGCGGCCGTGGCGCGGCTGCGGGCCGGGAGCGACGCGCCGGTCTACACGGTCGGCTTCTGCCTGGGCGGCTCCTACTCCTGGCGGCTGGCCGCCGAGGCCGGGCTGGGGCTGGCCGGGGCGGTGGGGTTCTACGGGGCGCCGCGGTTCGTCGGCGACCGCGCCGAGCAGGCACTGGCCCCGCTGCTGATGCTGCTGGCGGGGGAGGACGTGGTGACCACCCCGGCGGAGTTCGCCGAGTTCACGGCGGGGCTGGACCGGGCCGGTCGGGAGTACGAGCAGCACGTGTACGAGGGGGCGCCGCACTCCTTCTTCGACGACACGTATGCCGAGTGGCAGGAGGCCTGCACGGATGCCTGGCACCGGCTGCTCGACTTCACCGGGCGCCACGCGGCGGCCTCCTGACCGGCAGTCAGCGCACCCGGGCCCGTGCCGGGGCGGAAATTGCGCAGCGAGGTGCGGCACGACCTGCGAGGATGCCGTCATGACTTCGCTGAAGGAGCAGCTGCGGGAAGACCTCACGGCTGCGATCAGGGCCCGGGACGAGCTGCGCTCGTCCACCATCCGGCTGACGCTGTCCGCCGTCTCCAGTGAGGAGGTGGCCGGCGATACCAAGCGAGAGCTCTCGGACGACGAGGTGCTCAAGGTGATCGCCCGCGAGGCGAAGAAGCGCCGCGAGGCCGCCACCGCCTTCGAGGAGGCGGGGCGCACCGAGTCGGCCGCGCAGGAGCGCGCCGAGGGCGAGGTGCTGGCGGGCTACCTGCCCAAGCAGCTCGACGACGCGGAGCTGGCCGCGATCGTGGCCGCCGCCGTGGCGGAGAGCGGCGCCTCGGGCCCGCAGGCGATGGGTGCCGTGATGAAGCTGGTCCAGCCCAAGGTGGCCGGCCTGGCCGAGGGCGGCCGGGTCGCCGCCGCCGTGAAGGCCGCGCTGCTCGGCTGAGGCGGTGGCCGAGCCGAGTCCGCCCACAGCAGACACACACGAACGGCGCGGGGCGCCTGGTCCGACCGGAGTCGGACACACCGAACTGCGCCTTACCACCGAGCGGCTGCTGGGTGATCATCGAGTACGGACCGGTCGAACGGGCGTGCAGCTTGTCGTCGACCAGGTGGTGC
>NZ_JBEOWY010000054.1:0-57006 GCF_040296285.1 Kitasatospora sp. NPDC002227 | reverse complement strand
CTTCCGAGGACCCTGCGGTGTCCGGTCCTCACGGATCTCGAAGTCCATCGCACCCCTTGAGCTGGGGTGTTGCGACGACCACTAGAACCCAAGAACAGCGGCCGGGCCCTTCTGTGTGCAGCGGGTGCTCAGTCCTCGCCGAGGTAGGCCTTGCGGACCTCGTCGTTGTGCAGGAGGTCCTGGCCGGTGCCGGTGAGGACGACCTTGCCGACCTCCAGGACGTAGCCCTGGTCGGAGAGGGAGAGGGCGGCCTGGGCGTTCTGCTCGACGAGCAGGATGGTCATGCCGGAGGCCTTGAGCTCGACGATGGTGGCCATGATCTTCTGCATCATCAGCGGGGAGAGGCCCATGGAGGGCTCGTCCAGCATGAGGAGCTTCGGACGGCACATCAGCGCGCGGCCCATGGCGAGCATCTGCTGCTCGCCGCCCGAGAGGGTGCCGGCCGCCTGCTTCCGGCGTTCGCCGAGGATGGGGAAGAGCGTGTAGGCACGCTCGACGTCCTCCTGGACGCCCGCCGGGTCGCGGCGGAGGAAGGCGCCGAGGAGGAGGTTCTCCTCGATCGTCATCCGGGGGAAGATGTGGCGGCCCTCGGGGGAGTGGGCCAGGCCGAGCGAGACGATCTTGTGGGCGGGGACGCCGGAGAGCGGCTTCCCCTCGAAGGTGATCTTCCCGCCGGTCGGCTTGAGCAGGCCCGAGAGGGTGCGCAGCGTGGTGGTCTTCCCGGCGCCGTTGGTGCCGATGAGGGTGGTGACCTCACCCTGGTTGACGGTGAAGCTGATGCCCTTGACGGCCTCGATCTTGCCGTAGCTGACGCGGAGGTCCTCGACCTCAAGGAGCGCGGTCACTGGCTGTCCTCCGTAGTGCTGGTGCCTTCGAGCGGCGCCCCGAGGTACGCGGTGATGACCCGCTCGTCGTTCTGGACGGTCTCGCGGTCGCCCTCGACGATCTTCTGGCCCTGGACGAGGACGGCGGTGCGGTCGCAGAGGTTGAAGATGAACCGCATGTCGTGCTCGATGACCAGGATGGCGATGCCCTTGTCCCGGATCGCGAAGACGAGGTCCTCGGCGGCGCGGGTCTCCTGGGGGTTCATGCCGGCGGTGGGCTCGTCGAGCAGGAGGAGGCCGGGCTCGCTGGCGAGGGCGCGGGCGATCTCGAGCTTGCGCTGCTCGCCGTAGGGGAGGTTGCGGGCGAGGTGGTCGGCCTTGTTGGCGAGGCCGGCGAACTCGAGCAGCTCCATGGCCTTCTCGCGGCTCTCGGCCTCGGCGCGGCGGTAGCCGGGGCCGCGCAGGATGGCCGAGAAGAGGCCCTCCTTGGTGCGGCTGTGGCGGCCGACCAGGACGTTCTCCAGGACGGTCATGTTGGAGAAGAGCCGGATGTTCTGGAAGGTGCGGGCGATGCCGGCCTGGGTGACCAGGTGGGGCCTGGGCGGCAGGACGGTGCCCTTGTAGCTGACGGTGCCCTCGGTGGGCACGTACAGGCCGGTGAGGCAGTTGAAGAAGGTCGTCTTGCCGGCGCCGTTGGGGCCGATCAGGCCGACGATCTCGCCGCTGTTGACGGTGAGGGAGACGTCGTTGACGGCGGTCAGGCCGCCGAACCGCATGATGACGCCGGAGGCCTCGAGGACGGGGGTGTTGGTGGTCATGGTGCCTTTCACGCCCCTGCCTTGGTGGCCGCGGCCTCGGCGGGGACCGCCTGCGCGGGGATGTCGGCCTCGTGGAATTCCAGCTGCTGGCGGCGGTTCGGGATCAGGCCCTCGGGGCGGACGCGCATCAGGACGATGAGCGCGATGCCGAAGGCGAGCAGCTGGTAGTCGGAGAGGAACTGCAGCTTCTTCGGGATGAGGAAGAGCATGGTGGCGCCGACGAGGGGGCCGCTGATGGTGCCCATGCCGCCGAGGATGACGGCGGCGAGCAAGAAGGCGGAGTTCGGCGGCAGGGCGTCCGCGAAGGTGTACTGGTCGGGGGTGACGGTGTACTGGACGTGGGCCTGGATGGTGCCGGCGGTGCCGGCAAGGCAGGCACCGAGGGCGAAGGCCAGAAGCTTCAGGCGGAAGCCGTTGATGCCCATGGCCTCGGCGGCGGTCTCGTCCTCGCGGATGGCGACCCAGGCGCGGCCGATGCGGGAGTTGCCGACGCGGGAGAAGACCAGCACCACGACGATGGTGATGAGGAGCATCAGCAGGTAGTAGTTGGAGAACCGGCCGAGTTCGATCCCGCCGACGCTGTGCGCCTTGCCGAGGTCGAAGCCGAGGATCTGCAGGTCCGGGATGCGCGGGATGCCGTTGGACCCGTTGGTGACGTTCGGCCCGGTGGTCCCGTTGAGGTTGTTCATGGTGATGCGGAAGATCTCGCCGAAGCCCAGGGTGACGATGGCGAGGTAGTCGCCGCGCAGCCGCAGGGTGGGGGCGCCGATGACCACACCGAAGATCATGGCCACCACGGCGCCGGTCAGCACCGCGGCCCAGAACGGGAACTGGACGTGGATCGGGGAGGCGGGGGAGCCGGAGACCAGGGCCGCGGCGTAGGCGCCGACGCCGAGGAAGGCGATGTAGCCGAGGTCGAGCAGACCGGCCAGGCCGACCACGATGTTGAGGCCGAGGGCGACCGTCGCGAAGATCAGGATGTTGACGGCGACCGAGGTGTACTGGTCGCTGGTCTGGCTGAACGGGAAGGCGGCCGCCGCGGCGAAAGCGGCGCCGGTGGTGACCTGGCGGTGCTTGGTGGTCAGGCCACGCAGCCGGGCGGTGAGCCCGGAGCGGGTGAGTGCGGCGACGGCGAAGCCGAGGGTGATCAGGTACCCGACGAAGAGTTCGCCGCCCTCGGCGTCGAGGCCGAAGGTGACCACGAACAGGCCGATGGCGAAGGCCGCGATGATGAGCAGCACCTCGGCCCAGGAGGGCAGTTGGCGCGCGGCCGGCAGCGGCTGGTCGCTCTTCTTCGTGAGTCCGCCGAAGTTGCCGTCCGGGTGGCGCTCCAGCGGCAGCGAGAGGGCACCGAGGAGGGCGACCAGAGAGGCCGCGCCGGCGACCCAGCCGCCGGGTTCGAGGTTGGCCAGGCCGCCGAGCTCGACGGAGATGGCGATCAGGGTGAACCAGGTGACGGCGGCGGCGCCGACGGCGGCGAGGAGGGTCGCGTTGTGGCTGCGACTCGGGGCGGCCCAGCGCAGACCGGGGGTGCCGGAGGCGGCGAGGGCGAGCAGCAGGGTCAGCAGTCCGGCGGTGAGGGTCAGCCACTGGAGGCCGCCGGGGTAGCCGGTGACGGTGAGGTCGCCGGGGAAGTCGCTGGTCCAGGTCCAGGCGAGGAAGGCGCTGGCGGTGGTGGCGACGGCGCCGACGGCGGTGATGATCCGTGCGGCGGGGAGGGGGATGACCGGGGTGGTCTCGGTGGTCATGGTGGTCACGCCCTGTCCGCGACGCGCTCGCCGAGCAGGCCCTGGGGCCGGACGAGCAGGACGACGATGAGGAGTACGAAGGCCCAGACGTCCTTCCAGGCACCGCCACCGAAGAGGTGCATGCCGGGGATGTGCTGGATGTAGGCGGTGGCGAGGCCTTCGGCGAGGCCGAGGACGAGTCCGCCGAGCATGGCGCCGTAGATGTTGCCGATGCCACCGAGCACGGCGGCGGTGAAGGCCTTGAGGCCGAGGATGAAGCCCATCTTGAAGTCGACCTGGCCGGTGCGCAGCCCGTAGGCGACGGCGGCGACGGCGGCGAAGGCGGCACCGATGGCGAAGGCCATCACAATGATCTTGTCGGTGTCGATGCCCATCAGCTTGGCGGTGTCCGGGTCCTGGCTGGTGGCCTGCATGGCGCGGCCGGAGCGGGTCTTGGAGACGAACCAGCCGAGGGCGACCATGCAGAGCGGGGCGGCGACTATGAGGAAGATGTCGCTGCGCTGGATGGTCATGTGGGCGAAGTTGAACGGGTCGCCGGGGATCTTCGGGAAGACCCGGGCCTTCTTGGCGTCCGGGTAGAAGGAGAAGACCAACTGCTGCAGGGCGAGTGACAGCCCGATCGCGGTGATCAGCGGGGCGAGCCGGGGTGCGGTGCGCAGCGGGCGGTAGGCGAAGCGCTCGGCGGCGACGGCGACCAGGACGGAGACCAGGATGCCTGCGAGCAGCATCAGCGGGATGGCCAGCCACATGGTGGTGCCGCCGGGGAGGGCGAGGTAGGCGGTCAGCGCGCCGAAGCCGCCGACCATGAAGATCTCGCCGTGGGCGAAGTTGATGAGCTGGACGATGCCGTAGACCATTGTGTAGCCGATCGCCACGAGCCCGTAGAGGGCTCCCAGGATCAGGCCGTTGGCCAGCTGCTGCGGTAGTTCGTTCACCGCTCGGCCTCCGTGGGCGTTGTACGCGTTTCTGGGGGTGGATGTGGGTGCGCGGGGGCGCTTCTGGCGCCCCCGCGCGGGTCCTGCAAGGTGAGGCTGGGTCAGCTGGCGGTGAAGGTGCCGGACTTCTCGACGGCCCACTTGCCGTCCTTGACGACGTACACGGTGAGCTGCTTGTTGGTGGTGTCACCGAACTCGTCGAAGGAGACCTTGCCGGTCACGCCGTCGAAGGAGATCTTCTGGACGGCGTCGACGACCTTGGCGCGGGCGTCGTCCGGGAGCTTGCCGTTGTTGGCCTGCACGACGGCCTTGACGCCGAGGATGATGGCGCGGGCGGAGTCGTAGGAGTAGCCGCCGTAGGTCTCGTAGGCGTCCTTGTAGCCGGCGGCCTTGTAGTCGGCGATGAACTTGGCGGCCGAGGGCAGGGACTCGACCGGGAGGCCGACCGCGGTGGCGAGGTCGCCGGCGCTCTTGGTGTTGAGCTTGATGAAGTCGCCGCTCTGGATGCCGTCGCCGCCCATCAGCGGGATGGCCACGCCGGCGTCCTTGAGCTGCTGGGAGAGCGGGCCGGCGGCCGGGTACTCACCGCCGTAGTAGACGGCGTCGGCACCGGCGGCCTTGACCTTGGTGACGATGGCGTTGAAGTCGCGGTCGTCCGGGTTGACGTGCTCCTCGCCGACGATCTGGCCGCCGAGCTTGGTGAACTCGCCCTTGAAGGTGGCGGCCAGGCCGGCGCCGTAGGTCTTCTGGTCGTCGATGAGGAAGACCTTCTTCTTCGACGCGGTGTTGAAGAGGTACTGGGCGGCGAAGGGGCCCTGCACGGCGTCGGTGGTGGCGGTGCGGAAGTAGGACGCGAAGGGGCGCACCTTCTTGCCGCTGGCCCAGGCCTCGCCCTGGGTGAGGGCGACACCGGTGTTGGCCGGGGAGACCTCGGTCAGGTGAGCGTCGTTGAAGATCTGCTGCATCGACTGGGCGACGGAGGAGTTCAGCGGGCCGACCACGCCGAGCACCGACTTGTCGGCGACGAGCTGGGTGGCGTTCTGCTGGCCGGGGGCCGGCTTGGCGGTGTCGTCCAGCGCCTGGATCTTGAACTTGACCCCGGGGACCTCGTTGTTGTCGTTGGCCTGCTTGATCGCCAGGTCCACCGAGTTCTTGATGCCGAGGCCCAGGGCGGAGAGGTCGCCGGTGAGGGGGGCGTCGACACCGATGGTGACGGTGGTGGAGCCGCCGGCGTTGTCGCCGCCGCTCTTGCTGCCACCACGCGAGCCGCAGGCGGTCAGGGAGAGGGCTCCGATGACGGCGATGCTCACGGCAAGGGTTGCACGATTACGCACGAGGGTTCCCTTTCTGAGGAAGACACCGGGCCGGACGTGGCGGGGTGCCGGGTCGCGCGCTGGGGCCAGGCCCAATCCGTTGGCGCGGTGACTGGCCGTGACTCTAAACCGGCTTCGGCGGCTCGGGCAGGGGTGTGGGCATGCTGTGATTCTCTTGTTATGCGGAGCTGACGCAGTGATCTCGGATTCTGGTCATTTCCGCCTGAGCGGACGCGGGATGATAGAGGCTGTCCCGGTCGGTGGGACGTTGTCGAGCTCGGAAACGCGGTAAATGCTGGGGCGGTCCGAATATCGGACACCAGTGTCCGCGACGGCTGAAACGGGCGTGGCTGTCCGGATAGCGGAATCCGGGCAGGTGATGTGCAGGTTCCTGGAGAGGTCGCGGGCGTACGTGGGGCCCAGGATCTGACTGAGCGTCTGGAGACCCCGCGTGTTACGCAGCGTTACATCGAGGAAGGGCATGCCCGCGTCCCGGGGCGCGGCGGCACAGTCCGTGACGGTGTACACCACCGTGAACTCCACCGGGGCGGCCGTGGTGACCTGCCGGGGCAGTGCGGTGCCGCCGACGGCGGTGGTGACGCCCGCGTAGTCCTGGCGGACCGAGACCAGCTCGTACGGCGGCTCGCCGAGGGCGGTGGCCCGCACCTTCAGGGCGAAGTCGTGGCCGCCGGGCACGGCGTCGCGCTGGGCGCCCAGATAGCCGAAAGCCGCCACCGACGAGGGGTACGGTGGCGGCGAGTTGGCGGCCTGGGCGGGGCGGTCGAAGACGTGCCGCAGCACCAGCAGGGTGACCACGGCCAGCAGCATCGCGGCCACCGTCCACTTCTGACGGCGCGTCAGGCTGCGGTGCGGCGCCCCGTCCGGGGCCGCCGCGCCGTCCTCGTCCAGCTCCACCACCACGAGGCAGGGCCTGCCCCGGTGGGGGAGGAGGCAAACGGCGGGCCGCTAACGATTGGGATCAGATGTCGCGCAGCATGCAGGTGAGCCGGCAGCTGGTGATCCGCTTGCCGGTGTCGTCGGTGATGGCGATCTCGTAGGTGGCGGCGGTGCGGCCCTTGAAGACGGCCGTCGCCACGCCGGTGACCAGGCCGGAGGTGGCCGAGCGGTGGTGGGTGGCGTTCAGGTCGACGCCGACGGCGTAGCGGCCGGGGCCGGCGTGCAGCATCGCCCCGATCGAGCCGAGCGTCTCGGCCAGCGCGGCGGAGGCGCCGCCGTGCAGCAGTCCGTACGGCTGCTGGTTGCCCTCGACCGGCATGGTGCCCACCACGCGGTCGCCGGAGGCCTCCACGATCTTGATGCCCAGCTTCTCGCCGAGGTGGCCGCCGCTGAAGGTGGAGGCGTCGACGCCGAGCTTGGCGAAGTGGTCGAGGACGTCCTGCGGCACTTTCAGCACCGGGGTGGAGTCGGTCATGGCGCAGCTCCTGGCGTACGAGGGTGTGGGGTCAACCGCTTGATCGTACGACCGGCCGCCCGTCGGGGGACGGTGGGTCGCCGGAGTTGTCGGTGCAGGGCCCTAGGATCGTCACTGGCAGTGGACATCGGCAGGAACGGACGTTGACGTGGCTACCCAGAGTGCAGGGAAGAGTGCGGCGAGTGGCAGGCTGATGCTGCTCGACGGTCACTCCATGGCGTACCGGGCGTGGTTCGCCCTGCCCGTGGAGAACTTCAACACCGTCACCGGCCAGCCGACCAACGCGGTGTACGGCTTCGCCTCGATGCTCGCCAACACGGTGCGCGACGAGCAGCCCACCCACCTCGCCGTCGCCTTCGACCTCTCCCGCAAGACCTTCCGCTCGGAGGAGTTCCCCGAGTACAAGGCCAACCGGGCCAAGACGCCGGACGAGTTCAAGAGCCAGATCGGCCTGATCGGCGAGCTGCTCGACGCGATGAAGATCCCCCGGATGTCGGTGGAGGGCTTCGAGGCGGACGACATCATCGCCACCCTGGCCACCGCCGCGGCCGCCGAGGGCTTCGAGGTGCTGATCGTCACCGGCGACCGCGACTCGCTGCAGTTGGTGAGCGACAAGGTGACGGTGCTCTACCCGACCAAGGGCGTCTCCGAGCTCACCCGCTACACCCCGGAGAAGGTCGCCGAGAAGTACGGCGTCACCCCCACCCAGTACCCGGACCTCGCGGCCCTGCGGGGTGACCCGTCGGACAACCTGCCCGGCATCCCCGGCGTCGGCGAGAAGACGGCCGCCAAGTGGGTCAACCAGTACGGCTCCTTCGACGAGCTGGTCGCCCACGCCGACGAGGTCAAGGGAAAGATCGGCGAGAAGCTGCGCGAGCACCTCGACTCGGTCAAGCGCAACCGGGTGCTCACCGAGCTGGTCCGCGACGTCGAACTGCCGCTGGGCGTGGCCGACCTGGAGCGCACCCCGTTCGACCGCGAGGGCGTCTCGCAGATCCTGGAGAGCCTGGAGTTCCGCAACCCGAACTTCCGCGACCGGGTGCACGGCATCGACGTGGGCGGCGCGGCCGAGGAGGCTTCGGAAGCCGCTCCCGGCGTCGCCGTCGAGGGTGACCTGCTGACCGAGCCCGGCGCACTGGCCGCCTGGCTGGCCGCGCACACCGAGGGCCGGATCGCCGTCGCCGCGCTGTACGAGTGGGCGCTGGGCAGCGGCTCGGTGAGCGAGATCGCGCTCGCCACCGGCGAGGACGCCGCCTGGTTCGACCCGGCCAAGCTGGTGGAGGAGGACGAGCGGGCCTTCGCCGCCTGGCTGGCCGACGCCGAGCAGCCCAAGGCTCTGCACATCGCCAAGCAGGTCATGCGCGCCTTCGCCGAGCACGGCTGGCAGATCAACGGCGTCACCGCCGACTCCGCGCTCGCCGCCTACCTCGACAAGCCCGGCCGGCGCACCTTCACCCTCGACGTGCTCGCCGAGGAGTACCTGGCCCGCTCGCTCGCCCCCGCCGCCGCGGCCGAGAGCGGCCAGCTCTCCTTCGACGAGCCCGAGCACGACCCGGCCGCCGGCGCCCAGGCCCTGATGACCCAGGCCCGCGCCGTGCTCGACCTCGCCACCTTCTTCGAGACCCGCCTCGCCGAGGTCGGCGCGACCAAGCTGCTGCACGAGATGGAGCTGCCGATCGCCGAGCTGCTGGCCCGGATGGAGCGCACCGGCATCGCCGCCGACCGCGAGTGGCTCACCACCATCGAGGCCCAGTTCGCCGCCGAGATCGCCCGCGTGGTCGAGGAGGCGCACGCCGCCGCCGGGCGCCCGTTCAACCTGGGCTCGCCCAAGCAGCTCCAGGAGATCCTCTTCGGCGAGCTCAACCTGCCCAAGACCAAGAAGATCAAGACGGGCTGGACCACCGACGCGGACGCGCTCGCCTGGCTGGCCGGCCAGACCGACAACGAGCTGCCGGTCATCCTGCTGCGCCACCGCGACCAGGCCAAGCTGCGCACCACCGTCGAGGGCCTGCTCAAGACGGTCTCCCCGCTGAACCGCATCCACACCACCTTCAACCAGATGGTCGCCGCCACCGGCCGCCTCTCCTCGCAGGACCCGAACCTGCAGAACATCCCCGTCCGTACCGAGGAGGGCCGGATGATCCGCCGCGCCTTCGTGGTCGGCGAGGGGTACGAGTCGCTGCTCACCGCCGACTACTCGCAGATCGAGCTGCGCATCATGGCCCACCTCTCCGAGGACGCGGCTCTGATCGAGGCCTTCGAGAGCGGCGAGGACCTGCACACCACCGTCGCCTCCCAGGTCTTCTCGGTGGAGCCCGGCGAGGTGGACGCCGAGATGCGCCGCAAGATCAAGGCGATGTCCTACGGCCTCGCGTACGGGCTCTCCGCCTACGGGCTCTCCCAGCAGCTCGGCATCAAGCCGGGCGAGGCCCAGGGCCTGATGGACACCTACTTCGAGCGCTTCGGCGGGGTGCGCGACTACCTGCACCGCGTGGTCGAGGAGGCCCGCGCGGTCGGCTACACCGAGACCCTGCTCGGCCGCCGCCGGTACCTGCCGGACCTCACCAGCGACAACCGCCAGCGCCGCGAGATGGCCGAGCGGATGGCCCTCAACGCCCCCATCCAGGGTTCGGCCGCCGACATCGTCAAGATCGCCATGCTGCACGTCGACACCGCCCTGCGCGAGGCGGGCCTCAAGACCCGGATGCTGCTCCAGGTGCACGACGAAATCGTCCTCGAACTCGCCCCGGGCGAGCGCGAGCAGGCCGAGGCCATCGTCCGCGAGCAGATGGCCGCCGCCTACCCGCTGCGCGCCCCGCTCGACGTCTCCGTCGGTGTCGGCGCCAACTGGGAGGTCGCGGCGCACTGACGCCGTGCGGGGGTTGCTTGGGAGGTGCGGGAATCCGGACGGGTTCCCGCACCTTCTGCTGAGTTTTTCGGACCAGAGGGGGACCACATGCCGTACGCCGTGACTCCGGACGGGGTCAAGATCGCCTACCAGCTCCAGGGCACGGGCGCCCCGCTGGTGCTGCTCTCCGGGCAGGCGAACAACCACCACTGGTGGGACGGGGTCCGGGAGGACTTCCACCCCGAGCGCGCCACCATCACCCTCGACTGGCGTGGCACCGGCGCCAGTGACAAGCCCGATGTGCCGTACAGCACCCGGCAGTTGGCCGAGGACGTGCGGGCGGTGCTGGACGAGCTCGGCATCGACCGGGCCGATGTGTACGGCACCTCGATGGGCGGCCGGGTCGCCCAGTGGCTCGCGGCGGAGCACGGCGAGCGGGTCCGTTCGCTGGTGCTCGGCTGCACCTCGCCCGGCGGGCCGCGGGCCGTCGAGCGGAGCAAGGAGGTGCGGCGGGCGCTGGCCGACGACGATCCGGTGGCCTCCCGGGCGGCGCTGCTCGACCTGATGTACACGCCCGGCTGGCTGGCCGCCCACCCCGGGCCGTACCAGGTGGTCGGCGACCCTGCCATGCCCGCCTACGCGCGCGGCCGTCACCTGGTGGCCAGCAACCGGCACGACGCCTGGGACGTGCTGGCGCGGATCAGCTGCCCGACCCTCGTCCTGCACGGCACCGACGACCTGCTCAACCCGGCGGCCAACGCCCACCTGCTGGTGGAGCGCATCCCCGGGGCCAGGCTCGAGCTGATCCCGGGGGCGCGGCACGCCTACTTCGACGAATTCCGGTCCGTGGCCGGGCCGTTGGTGCGGGAGTTCATCGCCTAGGGTTGGTGTGCCGGGTGGCCTGGGCCTCGGTCGGGTCCTCCGGCCAGGGGTGGCGGGGGTAGCGGCCGCGCAGGTCGGCGCGGACGGCGCGGTAGCCCTCGCGCCAGAAGGTCGCGAGGTCGCCGGTCACGGCGGCCGGCCGGCCGGCCGGGGAGAGCAGGTGGACGGTGAGCGGTACCCGCCCGCCGGCCAGCGCCGGGGCGGCCTGCCAGCCGAACAGCTCCTGCAACTTCACGGCCAGCACCGGGCGTTCGGTGGAGTAGTCGACCCGCACCCGGGAGCCGCTGGGGACCAGGATGCGCTCGGGCGCCAGCTCGTCCAGCCGCCCGGCCTCGCCGGTGGCCCAGGGCAGCAGCCGCTGCAGGGCGGCGCTCACGTCGATCCGCTCCAGATCGGCCCGGCGGCGGGCCCGGGAGAGCTCGGGCTCCAGCCAGTCAGGGTCGGCCAGGGCCGCGCTGCTGACGTCGGGCCAGGGCGCGCCGAGCTCGCGGTGCAGGAAGGCCAGCCGCTCGCGCAGAGCCACGGCGGCCTGGGTCCAGTTCAGTACGCTGTCCACGCCCTCGCGGGCCAGGCCCTCGAGCAGCGCCTCGCGGACCAACTCGGCTTCCGGGGCAGCCAGTTGCTTCGATTCGAGCTCGATCGCGCCGAGCGCCGCCACCCGCCGGGCCACCACGTCGCCGCGCCGCCCGCCGGACCAGACCACCTCGGTGCGTTCGCTCAGCAGCGGCGCCCCGGCCAGCCGGGCGGTCTCCTCGTCGAGCACCGCCGCCAGCCGCACCCGCGCCGAGTGCGCCCCCGCCGCCCGGTCGGCCACCGCCACCGCCAGCCACGGCGCCCCGGCCACCCCGGAGCCGGGCGCCGTCTCGGCCGCCGTCCCGGAGGCCATCAGGTACGGCCCCTCGGCCGAGCGCGCCCGGGCGATCCGCTCGGGGTGCGCGAGCGCGACCACCAGACCGGCGGCCGCGGCGTCCGGCAGGGCGGTGTCGGGGGTGTCCCCGCTGCGCAGCCGCCTGGTCTCCTCGCGCCAGCGGGCGGCGTACCCGTCGCGGGTCGAGCGGACGGAGCGCAGGACCGCCGGCAGGTCGTCGCCGAGCGCGCGGGGCGGCTCCTCGGAGAGCAGCGCGACCAGCTCGGCGGCGCGGCGGGCGCCGACCAGCGGGGTGCCGTCGAGCAGGGCCCGGCCCAGGCGCGGGTGCAGGCCGGCTCGGGCGATCAGCCGGCCGCGCGGGGTGGCCCGGCCGGCCTGGTCCACCGCGCCGAGGGCGAGCAGGGTCTGCCGGGCGGCGGCCATCGCCCCGGTCGGCGGCTGGTCGGGGAGGCTGAGCCCGGCCGGGTCGGGGGTGCCCCAGCAGGCGGCCTGCAGGGCGAAGGCGGTCAGGTCGGCGAGGGCGATCTCGGGGGTGGGGAAGCGCGCGGCCAGCGCGTCCTCCGCCTCCGACCAGCAGCGGTACGCCGCCCCCGGTGCCTCACGCCCGGCCCGCCCGGCCCGCTGCCGCCCGGCGGCCAGCGAGGCCCGCACGGTCACCAGCCCGGCCAGCCCCCGGGCGTGGTCGGTCCGCGGCTCCCGGGCCAGCCCGGAGTCCACCACCACCCGCACGCCCGGCACGGTCAGCGAGGACTCGGCGACGGAGGTGGCGAGGATGACGCGGCGGCTCGAGCCGGTCGAGAGGGCCGCGTCCTGGACGGCCTGCGGGGCCTGGCCGTGCAGCTGCAGCACCTCGACGCCCGGCTGCGTCCCGAGCAGCCCGGCGACGCGGGCGATCTCGCCGACGCCGGGCAGGAAGCAGAGCACGTCCCCGTCCTGCTCGGTGAGGGCGCGGCGGACGGTGGCGGCCAGGTGGTCGAGCAGGGCGGGGTCGGTCCGGGTGCCGTGCGCGGGGCGGACGGGGCGCGGCGGGGGCGCCCAGATCACCTCGACGGCGTGCGAGACGCCGTGCGCTTCGACCACCGGGGCGGGGGTGTCCTGCTCGTCCGAGGAGCCGAGCAGCTCCGCCCAGGCGGCGGTGTCGGAGGTGGCGGAGGCGCAGAGCAGCCGCAGCTCGGGGCGGAGTGTCGCCCGGACGTCGAGCAGGAAGGCGAGGGCGGTGTCGGCGTCCAGGTGCCGTTCGTGGCACTCGTCGAGCACCACGACGTCGACCCCGGCCAGCTCCTGGTCCCGCTGCAGCCGCTGCAGCAGCACCCCGGTGGTCACCACCTCGACCACCGTCCCCGGCCCGACCTTCCGGTCCCCGCGTACGGTGTGGCCGACCCGGCCGCCGACGCCCTCGCCCAGCAGCCAGGCCATCCGCTTGGCCGCTGCCCGGGCGGCGAGGCGGCGGGGTTCGGCGACCAGCACCCGCCGTACGGGCCCCTCGCCCAGGAGGCCGGCCAGCGCGAGGGGCACGAGCGTGGTCTTGCCCGTCCCGGGCGGGGCCGCGAGGACGGCTACGCCGCGGTCGTCCAGGGCGGCATGCAGCGCGGGGAGGGCGGTCCGGACGGGGAGGTCCTGCCAGGCGGGGGTCACCAGCAGCATTCTGCCGGAGAGGATTTCAGCTGAGAGCAACCACATCAGGGGCGCGAGGAACGGCGCGCGCAACCGTGCACCTTCGTAGCGGGCTGGTCGCGCAGTTCCCCGCGCCCCTGGGCGCTGCCACTGGACGGGGTGCCTAACGTTCGGCGACGAAGATCGCCGTGCCAGGGATGTGCTTGCCCCGCAGGGGGCTCCAGCCGCCCCACTCCTGGTCCAGCTGCTCTGGCCACTCGGGCTCGACCAGGTCCAGCAGCCGGAAGCCGGCGGCGGTCAGCTCGCGGACGCGGTCGCCCAGGGTGCGGTGGTGCTCGACGTAGGTGGCGTGGCCGGCCGCGTCCTGCTCGACGTACGGGGTGCGGTCGAAGTAGGAGGAGGTGGCGGTGAGGCCCTCCACGCCCGGCTCGTCGGGGAAGGCCCAGCGGATCGGGTGGGTGACGGAGAAGACCCAGCGGGCCCCCGGCCGCAGTACGCGGTGCACCTCCCGCATCAGCAGCGCGGTGTCCGCGCTGAACGGCACGGCGCCGTACGCCGAGCAGGCCAGGTCGAAGGAGCCGTCGGCGAACGGGAGCACCGCCGCGTCGGCCTGCACCACGGCCACCGGCTCGCTGCCCCGCCCGAGGTCGATCCGGCGCGAGTGCTGCAGCTGCCGGTGGGAGATGTCCAGCGCCACCGGCCGGGCCCCCTGGGCGGCCAGCCAGCGCGAGCACTGGGCGGCGCCCGCGCCGAGCTCGAGCACGGTGAGCCCGGCGACCGGGCCGAGCAGGCCGGCCTCGGCCTCGTCCAGGCCCTCCGGGCACCAGGTGAAGCGGTCGTCGCCGAGGAAGGCGCCGTGCTCGTCCTGGTACTCGTCCGCGTTGCGGTCCCACCAGTGCCGGCTGGCCCGGCTGCTCTCCTCCAGCGCGGCCTCGCGGCGGACGGCGTCGCCGTCCTCCTCGTCGTACTGCGCGGCGGCCTCGGAGGCGGGGGTGGTGGCCAAGATCATGAAACCTGTCAAGTAGGGTATGGGGAGCGGAAGCGCTGCTGCGCGGACCGCCCCTGAAAGCTGGGGGTGGGCCGGGCCGTGGCATCCGGGGATCCCGGGGTCGGGGAGAGGATATGACCTGATCCGTCCCGGCCTCCACCGTCTCGCCGTTTCTGGCGTTGACCGTGCTCGGCTGTCCCCGTATGCTACAAGTTGCGCTGCGGGCCTGCGCGCCTCGGACGGAGCAGGTCGCGCTCGCATCTGTCGAAGACCCCACGGTCGCAAGACGGACACCACTGGTTCTCGTATCAGCAGGTGGGCCGTGTTCTTGGCTGTCCGGCTTTCGGTGGGAGCGATACGGGCCCTCCGCGTGGCATTACCTACGACTTCATGTCCGTACCGGAGCCCTTTTCCTAATGACGAGCCCCACCGACACCTCTGTCAGCACCACCCCGCAGGTTGCGGTCAACGACATTGGCGATGCCGAGGCCTTCCTCGCCGCCATTGACGAGACCATCAAGTACTTCAACGATGGCGACATCGTTGAGGGCGTCATCGTGAAGGTCGACCGTGACGAGGTGCTCCTCGACATCGGTTACAAGACCGAGGGTGTCATCCCGTCGCGCGAGCTCTCGATCAAGCACGACGTCGACCCCCACGAGGTTGTCTCCGTTGGTGACAACATCGAGGCCCTGGTCCTCCAGAAGGAGGACAAGGAGGGTCGTCTGATCCTGTCCAAGAAGCGCGCTCAGTACGAGCGTGCCTGGGGCACGATCGAGAAGATCAAGGAAGAGGACGGCATCGTCACCGGTACCGTCATCGAGGTCGTCAAGGGTGGTCTCATCCTCGACATCGGCCTCCGTGGCTTCCTCCCGGCCTCGCTGGTCGAGATGCGCCGCGTCCGCGACCTCCAGCCGTACGTCGGCAAGGAGCTCGAGGCCAAGATCATCGAGCTGGACAAGAACCGCAACAACGTGGTCCTGTCCCGCCGTGCCTGGCTGGAGCAGACCCAGAGCGAGGTCCGCCAGACCTTCCTCACCACCCTCCAGAAGGGCCAGGTGCGCTCCGGCGTCGTCTCCTCGATCGTCAACTTCGGTGCCTTCGTGGACCTGGGCGGCGTCGACGGTCTCGTCCACGTCTCCGAGCTGTCCTGGAAGCACATCGACCACCCGTCCGAGGTTGTCGAGGTCGGCCAGGAGGTCACCGTCGAGGTTCTCGACGTTGACATGGACCGCGAGCGCGTCTCCCTGTCGCTGAAGGCGACCCAGGAGGACCCGTGGCAGCAGTTCGCCCGGACGCACCAGATCGGCCAGGTCGTCCCGGGTAAGGTCACCAAGCTGGTTCCGTTCGGTGCGTTCGTCCGCGTGGACGAGGGCATCGAGGGTCTGGTCCACATCTCCGAGCTGGCCGAGCGCCACGTGGAGATCCCGGAGCAGGTCGTCCAGGTCGGCGACGAGATCTTCGTCAAGGTCATCGACATCGACCTCGAGCGTCGTCGCATCAGCCTCTCGCTGAAGCAGGCCAACGAGTCCCTCGGTGCCGACCCGGCGTCGGTCGAGTTCGACCCGACCCTGTACGGCATGGCTGCCTCGTACGACGACCAGGGCAACTACATCTACCCGGAGGGCTTCGACCCCGAGGCGAACGACTGGCTGCCCGGCTACGAGAAGCAGCGTGAGGAGTGGGAGCGCCAGTACGCCGAGGCGCAGACCCGCTTCGAGCAGCACCAGGCCCAGGTCATCAAGAGCCGTGAGGCCGACGCCGAGGCCGCTGCCGAGGGTGGCGACGCCGTCGCCGCCGCCGCTGGTGGCTCGTACTCCTCCTCCAGCGACGAGGGCTCCGGCGCTCTCGCTTCGGACGAGGCGCTCGCCGCGCTGCGCGAGAAGCTGGCCGGTGGCCAGAGCTGATCGCAGCCTCGTCTGAGGTCTGACAGCTGAGAAGGACCCCCTGCCCGGGAGACCGGGCAGGGGGTCCTTCTGCGTTCGGGGCCTTCGACAGGACGTTTTGGTGCCGTTCGCCCCGGGTTCCGCAAAATGTGGGGGAAGTGTGTGATATGAAGCGCACCGGAAGCCTCTAGGGGTTTTCTCCGTTTACACCTAGCTTTGAGGGGAACTGCCCGAAAGGCTCAGGTACTTATGCGCGCGACCCCCGCAGTGGCACCCCTTGCGCCCGCGACGACCGCCCAGGTCCGCGGGCGGCTCGCCGCTCTCGGCAGGTTCTGCCACCGCCACCGGCGCTGGGTGGTCGGCTTCTGGGTGCTGGTGCTGGCCCTCGGGGTACTGATCGGCGGTCGGGTGTTCGAGGGTACGGTCGCCTCCTCCTCGGCCGGCGGCTCGGAGTCCGCGCGCGGCTCCTCGGTGGTGGCCGCGGCCGATCCGGCCAAGGGCACCGTGACCGCGGTGGTGGACGGCCCCTCGGTGCAGGACGCGGCGGTACGGACGGCTGTTTCGAGCGCCGCCGCCGATCTCGCGAAGCTGCCGGGCGTGGTCTCGGTGACCGATGCCTACGGTCCGGCCGGGCAGGCGATGGTTTCGAAGGACGGCAGGGCGAGCCTGGTCGCCGTCCGGATGGCCGACGGTTCGAGCTCCGCGCAGCAGAAGGCCGTCGAGCAGCGGCTCGGCGCGATCCAGGCCGAGGGCGCCAAGGTCACCGTCGGCGGGGACTTGGTGCTCCAGCAGGAGGTCAAGGACCAGACCGCCAAGGACACCCAGTTCGGCGAGATCGTCACCCTGCCGCTGACCCTGATCGTGATGGTGCTGGTGTTCGGCGGCTTCGCCGCGGCCAGCCTGCCGGTGCTCGGCGCGGTCGGCTCGGTGGGCGGGGCGCTGCTCGCGATGTTCGGCTTCAGCCGGATCATGGACATCGACACCAGCGTGCTGCCGATCGCCACCGTGCTCGGCCTCGGCCTCTCGATCGACTACGCGCTGCTGATCGTCAACCGCTTCCGCGAGGAGCGCGGCCACGGCGCGACCGTGGCCCAGGCCGTGGAGCGCACCCTGGCGACGGCCGGGCGGACGGTGCTCTTCTCGGGGCTGACCGTCGCCGTCGCGCTCTCGGGGCTCTTCGTCTTCACCAGCCCGGTGTTCCGGGCGGTGGCCGCCGCCGGGGTCAGCGTGGTGGTGATCGCCGGGGCCGCCGCGCTCACGCTCATCCCCGCGCTGCTCGGCTTCGTCGGCCACCGGGTCAAGGCGCCGACCGCGCCCGTCCCCGACGAGGGCTTCTTCGCCCGGACGGTGCGGCGGGTGCAGAAGCGGGCCGTACCGGTGGTGCTGGTGTGCACCGCGCTGCTGCTGGCCGCCGGAGCGCCCTTCCTCGGCTCCGACTGGCGCAGCTCGGGTGCCTCCGTGCTGCCGGCCTCCTCGGCCGGGCGGCAGGTCACCGAGACGGTGCAGGAACGATTCCCCCAGCAGGCCGCGGCCCCGGTCACCGTGGTGGTCGAGGGCAGAACCGCGCAGGCGCAGGCGTACGCGGACCGGGTGGTCGCTTCGACCCCGGGCGTCAGCGGTGTCCGGGCCGTCACGCCCGTCTCGGACCGGGTGAGCACGGTCGAGGTGCTGGTGCACGGCGACCCGCAGGGTGCCGGTGCCAAGCAGGTGGTCGACGAGCTGCGGGCCGAGCGGGGCGGCCTGACCACGTACGTGACCGGTGACGCCGCCTCGGTGGTCGACTTCCAGCACGAGATCGCCGGCCGGGGGCCGTGGGCCCTCGGGCTGGTCGCGGTCGGCACGCTGCTGCTGCTCTTCCTGATGACCGGCTCGGTGGTGATGCCCGTCAAGGCGCTGCTGATGAACGTGCTCTCGCTCGGCGCCTCGCTCGGCTCGCTGACCCTGGTCTTCCAGCACGGCTACTTCAGCTCGCTGCTCGGCTTCAGCCCGACCGGCGGCCTGGAGACCTTCATACCGGTGCTGGTCTTCGCCTTCGCCTTCGGGCTGTCGATGGACTACGAGGTGTTCCTGCTCTCCCGGATCAAGGAGCTGCGGGACGAAGGGTACGACTGCACCCGCTCGGTGGAGCTGGGGCTGCAGCGCAGCGGCCGGATCATCACCTCGGCGGCGCTGCTGATGGTGATCGTCTTCGCCGGGTTCGCGGCCGGGCAGATGCTCATGGTCAAGGAGATGGGCATCGCGCTGGCGGTGGCCGTCGCGGTGGACGCGACGCTGGTGCGGTGCCTGCTGGTGCCGGCCGCCATGACGCTGTTCGGCGAGTTCAACTGGTGGGCGCCGGCGCCGCTGCGGCGCCTGCACCGCCGGATCGGGCTGACCGAGCACGTGGTGCTGCCGCCGCTGGGCCCGGCCGCTCCGGCCGCGCCGGCCGTCCCGGCCCCGCGTGCCGAGCGGGACCGGACTCTGGTGGGGGTTTCGTAACCCGCGGTTCAGCGGTTGACGCAGGAGTTGCCGAAGCCCGGGGCGAGGCCGCCGATCGCGTCCAGGGCGCTGCACGCGGCGGCGTTGCCCGCAGTGCCGAACATCAGCCCGGCGAGGGCGGCGGCGATCAGCAGGGCGTTGCGGACGTTGGTCATGGAGTGTCCCTTCGAGGGCAGGTGGGTCGAGCCCCCTGCACAACGGCGGGGTGGGCCGGAAAGGATGCCGGGCTCACCCGAGTGGCCTAGCGTGGGGCGCGTCCGCGGGCGCCCGGGCTCGGTCGTGCCTCAGGTGAGGCGGGCGATCAGGGCGACGGCCTCCTTGAGCCGGCGCTGTTCGGCCGGGGTGAGGCGGCCGGTGATGGCGGCGGCGATGGTGGCCTCGCGGCGGGCGCGCTGGTCGTGGAGGGCCTGGGTGCCGGCCGGGGTGGGGGTGAGCAGGTATTTGCGGGCGTCGGTGGGGTGAGGGTGCTGCTCGACCAGACCGGCTTCGGTGAGCAGGGCGACGGTGCGGGCCATCGACTGGTGGCGGACGCGCTGCAGGACGGCCAGTTCGCTGGTGCTGTGGGGGCCCTCGCGGACCAGCCGGCCGAGCACGGCGGCCTGGTTCTGCGGGAGTACGTCCTCGGTCCACAGGCGGCGGACCAGGGTGCCGATGGTGTTGCGCAGTTCGGCGGCGAGTTCGAGCGGGTCGATCGCGAGGTCCTCGGTGGGGTCCTCGGCGAGGGCCTGGGCGGGGTCCTGGGCGGGGTGGGTCATGGGGTCAGTCTATCGAGTGGGTATACAGCATTGCTGTAGGAATATGTACAGCAATGCTGTATGGTTTCAGGCATGCGACTCACCAAGTTCGGACATGCGTGCGTACGGGTCGAGCACGAAGGGGGCGCGGTCGTCGTCGACCCCGGGCTGTTCACGGGCGAGGAGGCCATGGCGGGGGCCGACGCCGTACTGATCACCCACGAGCACTTCGACCATTTCGCCGAGGAGCGGCTGCGGGCCGCCGCCGAGGCCCGGCCGGGCCTGCGGATCTGGACCAACCGGGCGGTGGCCGGCCAGTTGGAGGGCCTCGGCACCCGGGTCACGGTGGTGGGCGAGGGCGACGCCTTCGAGATCGACGGGCTGAGTGTGAGCGTTCACGGCGAGTGGCACGCCGTGATCCACCCGGACCTGCCGCGGGTCACCAACATCGGCTTCCTGCTCGGCGGCCGGGTCTTCCACCCCGGTGACGCGCTCACCCTGCCCGAGGTGCCGGTCGAGACCCTGCTGCTCCCGGTCTCCGGCCCCTGGACCAAGCTCTCCGAACTCATCGACTACACCCGCGAGGTGAAGCCCGCCCAGGCCCTGGCGGTGCACGAGCTGGTGCTGAGCGAGCTGGGCCGGGAGGGTGCGGCCCGGATGATCGGCCAGCTGGCGCCGGATGCGGCGTACCGCAGCCTCGCCGACGGGGAGTCGGTCGAGCTGGGCTGAGCGCGTACGCTCGTGCCCATGGCTGAGCGGTGGGCGGTGGAGCTGGGTGGCGGGGTACGGCTGGCGGGGTTGGCGGCCGGGGAGCCCGGGGGTGAACCGCTGGTGCTGCTGCACGGGTTGGGCGAGGGCGCGGCCGGCTGGGTGCCGCTGCTGCCCGCGCTCGCCCGCGGGCGGCGGGTGTACGCGGTGGACCTGCGCGGGCACGGGGCGAGTTCCTGGCCCGGGGAGTACTCGCTGGAGCTGATGCGGGACGACGTGCTGGCCTGGCTCGACCGGGCGGGGCTCGCCCGGGTCGAGCTGGTGGGCCACTCGATGGGCGGGGTGGTGGCCTACCTGCTGGCCGCGCTCCACCCCGCCCGGATCAGCCGGCTGGTCCTGGAGGACGTCCCCGTGCCACGGCCCCGGGTGGCCGTCGCCCCCGTCCGCCCCGAGGGCGATCTCGCCTTCGACTGGGAGATGGTCCTCGCCGTCCGCGCCCAGCTCGACCGCCCCGACCCGGCCTGGCGGGAGCTGCTCCCGCTGATCACCGCCCCCACCCTGGTCCTCTCCGGCGGCCCGGCCAGCCACATCCCGCAGTCCTGGCTGGCCGAGCTGGCCGGGCGGATCCCCGGCGCGGCACTGCGGACCGTCCCGGTCGGGCACCTGATCCACCAGGACGCGCCGGAGGAATTCCTGGCGACGGTTCAGGAGTTCCTGGGCCTGGGCTGAGCGGTGCCGGTCCGCAGGACGACGGCCTGCCGGAGGACTGAGCCGCGCCGGGCGTCGGAAAATCGGTGGGGCCGGAGGCCGTAGCGTGGCTAGGTTGGGTGGCATGGCGCTGACACACGTGGTCCTCAACTCCGGCAGGGTGATCGAACTCTCGCGGTTGGAGCTGTCCTCGACGTACAGCGGGATGTTGGAGGGGTATCCGTTCCAGGGGTGGAACGACCGCAAGGTGGCGGGTCTGGTCGGGCGGGTGGAGCAGGAGGGCGATGGGGTGCCGGTGCATCTGGTCGAGCCGGTGCGGGAGTTGCCGGACCTTCCGGACGGTGCGTTCGGGCCGGTGGAACTGCTGCCCGCCGTGACGTGCGTCGGGGTGTTCAGCTCGAAGCCGGTCGATCCGGAGCTGGACGCGGTGCTGCACCACTCCGCCCTGAGGGTCGTGTGGTTCCAGCAGAGCACCGAACTGCCCTCGGGTACGGGCGCCAACGGCTGCCTGCGGGGTATCGCCTGGGACGATCTCGCGCGAGACTTCGAGCTCTGATGCGGTAGTTGACGCGAAGGGGGCGGTCGAGCATGGAGCACGAGTACGACGTCGTGATCGGCGGGGCCAGTCTGGCCGGGAGCGCGGCGGCGATCCTGCTCGCCCAACGGGGCGCCCGGGTGGCGCTGTTGGAGCGGCGGTCGGACCCGGAGGCGTACAAGGTGCTGTGCACGCACTCCATCACGGCCAACGCGTACCCGGTGCTGGCGAAGCTCGGCCTGGTCGCCGAGCTCGAGGCGGCCGGCGCGGTGCGGGGCGACGCGCGGTGGTGGACTCGTTGGGGGTGGATCGAGCCGAAGGGGCCGGACCTGCCGTACGGGTACAACATCCGCCGCAGCACGCTCGATCCGATGATCCGGGCCAAGGCGGCGCAGACGCCGGGAGTTGAGCTGCTGCTCGGGCACCAGGTCACCGGGCTGGTCCGGGAGGGCGGGCGGCCGGCGGGGGTGCGGGCCTCGACCCCCGTGGGGGAGCGGGAGATCCGGGCCCGGCTGGTGGTGGGGGCCGACGGGAAGGACTCGGCGGTGGCGAAGGCGGCCGGGGTGCGGACCAGGACTCACGAGAACGCGCGCTTCGGGTACCTGGCGCAGTTCCGGAACTTGCCGCTGCACGGCGGGATCGGCCAGACCTGGTTCCTGGAGCCCGACATGGCGTACGCCTTCCCGAACGAGGACGGGGTGACCGTCCTCGCGGTGCTCCCGGCCAAGGAGCGGCTGCCGGCCTTCCGGGAGGACCTGGAGGGCAGCTTCCTCGCCTTCGTGCGGGCGCTGCCCCAGGCGCCGGACATCGACTCCGCCGAGCGGATCTCGAAGATCATCGGGACGGTGGACTACCCGCTGCGCAGCCGCAAGCCGTCCGCGCCGGGCCTCGCGCTGATCGGCGACGCCGCCCTCACCGGGGATCCGCTGTGGGGCGTGGGGTGCGGGTGGGCGCTGCAGTCGGCGCAGTGGCTGGCGGAGGCCGTCACCCCGGCGCTCGGCGGCCGGGGCGACCTGGACAAGGCGCTGGCGGCGTACGGGCGGCTGCACCGGCGCCGGTTGGGCGGGCACCAGTTCCTGGCCGCCGACTACGCCAAGGGGCGGCCGTTCAACCCGGGCGAGCGGCTGATGTTCGCGGCGGCGGCGCGGGACGCCGGGGTGGCCCGGCACATGCACCGCTTCGCCTCACGCCTGATCGGCCCGACGCGGTTCCTGAACCCGCTGGCGCTGAGCCGGGCGGCGGCCGTGAACCTCAGGCACCGCAGGGCACAGTAGCCACGGCTGCCAGCTTGAGCCTCAGAAGTGGCGTGAGAGATCGTCACCATCGGTTCCATGGGGGAGTTTTGAAGAAGTTGGTCTCGAGGGCGACCGTTCTCGCCCTGGCCGTCGGCGTGACCGGCCTCGGGCTGGCCTCGGCGGCCACCCCGCAGTGCACCTCGCCCGAGGTCGTGGTCTGCCTCGACTTCGCCGGGCACCAGACGCCGGAGAACATCGTCCAGGAGCCCGACGGCTCCTTCGACGTGACCTTCTCCCTCGCCCAGCAGGTGGCCCGGATCGGTTCGGACGGCCAGGTGAAGGTCCTCGCCGACATGACGGAGAAGGGGAGCACCGGGAGCAGGACACCGCTGCTGCACGTGCCGGTCACCATGGGCCTCACCCGGGCCGAGGACGGCACCCTGTACTTCCTGTACGCGGACGCCGAGCCCGTGCCCGGCGGTACCGCGGACCGTACCGGCGTCTACCGGCTGCGCCCGGACGCGGCGGAGCCGGAGCTCGTCGCCCGCCTGCCCGCCGAGAGCCTGCCCAACGGGCTCGCGCTGGACGGGCGCAGCGGGGCGCTCTACTTCAGCGACAGCGCGCTCGGCCGGGTCTGGACGGTGCCCGCCGCCGGTGGGGAGCCCGCCGTGTTCGCGGATGACGGCACCCTGAAGGCCGACGGGTTCGCCGCCAACGGGCTGAAGCTGCGCGACGGCGCGGTCTGGGTCTCGAACTCGGTGCAGGGGACGATCGTGCGCATCCCCGTGCTCGGGGGCAACCGGGGCGGTCACCCGCAGGTCCGGGCGACCGGCCTGCCCACGGTCGACGACTTCGCCTTCACGGGGCACGGCGACGAGCTGCTCGCCGCGCTGGCCGGCCGCGACGAGGTGGTCCTGGTCCACCCGCAGGGCCACCCCGACGGCTCCAGCACCGTGGTCCGGCGGGGTGACGGGCTGCAGACCCCGACCTCGCCGGTGATCAGCGGCGGCACCGCCTACGTGGCCAGTGCCGCCTACTACACGAAGGCGGGGCCGGACATCCTGCCCGTCGCGCTGGACGCGAAGCGCTGACCGGCCGCCGCGGCCGGGCCTACTTGAACGGCTGCCCGTCGAGGGTCCAGTGCGGATCGGGGGCGATGTCGAGGGCGCGGTAGACGTGGGCGGCCACGTCGGTGTGGTGCAGGGGGCGCGGCTGCGGGCCCGAGATGTCGGGGCCCGCGGCCGCGATCCAGGCGGTGCGCTCGACCGGGGTGCGGCCGCCGTGGCCGCCGTGGTCGACGTGGCCGTGGTCGGTGACGACGATGACGGTCCACTGCTCCTCGGCGTAGTCCGGGCGGCTCTTGAGCGCGGCGAGCAGGCGGCCCAGGTGCCGGTCGGCGGTCTCGACCGAGCGGCGGTACTCCTCGCCGCAGCCGAGGAAGTGGGCCGTCTCGTCCACCGCGCCGAGGTAGACGAAGCTCGCCTGCGGGTCGTCGTCGCTGTCGCGCAGCACGTACTCGGCCTCGGCCGTCACCCGGGCGTCGCAGACCTCCCAGGCCTCGGGGGTGTCCTCGAGCGGGGCGATGTAGGAGAGGCGGCCGGGGGCGGCGAACAGCGGGCCGCCGCTGCGGGCCAGGAAGAGCGGCTCCCAGCCGCCGGCGGCGAAGGTGCGGCGGCGGTGGACGGCGGCCAGGCGGGTGGTGAACTCGGGGAAGACGTCCAGGCGGTTGCCGCCCAGGTGGTTGCCGAGCACGCCGTGCTTGGCCACGCCGACCCCGGTGGTGATGGTGGCCCAGCAGGGGCCGGACATGGTCGGGGTCACCTCGTCCACCTCGACCGGGGCGAGGAAGCCCTCGGCGGCCACCGAGTCCAGGTGCGGGGTGTGCAGCTCGGGGAGCAGGTCCAGGCGGACGCCGTCGATGCCGACGACCAGCACGCGGCGGGGGCCGGCGGGCCACAGGGTGGAGGAGGCGTTCGACATGGGGCTGCTCCGTTCGAGTGCAGGCGTGGGCTCCCCGGAACCCTAACGGCGCAGGTCAGGGGCACTGTGGCGGGAAGTGGCATTTTCGGGCGGAAGTGGGCAATGTTTGCTCAGAGTTCGCCGGAGCTTACCTGGTGGTTCGGTTGGGGCGGCCTGGGGTCAGGACGGTGGCGACCGGCCGGTAACCTGGCGGCATGCTGAGGATCGGACTGACGGGCGGGATCGGCGCGGGCAAGAGCGCGGTCTCCGCGAGGCTCGCCGAGCGCGGCGCGGTGATCGTGGACTCCGACCTGATCGCCCGCGAGGTGGTCGCCCCCGGCAGCGAAGGGCTGCGCGCCGTGGTGGCCGAGTTCGGCGAGCAGGTGCTGCGCCCGGACGGCGCCCTGGACCGGCCCGCGCTCGGGCTGGTGGTCTTCGCCGACCCGGCGAAGCTGGCCGCGCTCAACGCCATCGTCCACCCCCTGGTCCGGGCCCGCTCCGCCGAGCTGGAGGGCGCGGCCGGGCCGGACGACCTGGTGGTGCACGACGTGCCGCTGCTGGTCGAGAACAACCTCGGCCCGCTCTACGATCTGGTGATCGTGGTGGACACCGCCGACGACGTACGGCTCGACCGCCTGGTGCGCCGGCGCGGCATGACCGAGGAGGAGGCCCGCTCCCGGATGGCCGCCCAGGCGAGCCGGGAGCAGCGCCTCGCGGCGGCCGATCTGGTGATCGACAACGGCGGCACGCCCGAGGAGCTGGACGCCCTGGTCGGCGAGGTCTGGGAGCAGCTGAAGGCCCACCAGGCGGAGGCCTCGGACCGGGCCTGACCAGCGGTGGGTTGCCGGTGTCAGTGGCACCGGCTAGGAACGGGTGCATGGCACTGCACTGGAAGCTGGTCATCGACACCGCCGACGCCCCCGCCCTCGCGGACTTCTGGGCCCAGGCACTGGGCTACGAGGTGGAGGACCCGAGCGCGCTCGTCGAGCAGCTGCTCGCGGCCGGGCGGCTCCCGGCGGAGGCGGTGGCCGAGCACCGGGGCCGCAAGCACTTCCGCGGTTTCGCCGCCGTCCGCCACCCGGAGGACCCGTACGACCCCTTCACCGGCATCGGCAAGGGCCGGCGCCTCCTCTTCCAGGACGTCCCCGAGCCGAAGACGGTCAAGAACCGCCTCCACCTCGACGTCCACGCCGAGCCCGGCGGCCTGGCCGAGCTGGTGGCCCGCCTCGAGTCGCTGGGCGCCACCCGCCTCCGCGAGGAGGGCCAGGGCCCGGCCGGCCACTGGTACGTCCTGCTCGACCCGGAGGGCAACGAGTTCTGCGCCGCTTGAGGCCAGGGTCCGTCTTCAAACCCCCGTCTGCGGGCCGACGCCGGGGCACGCGCCCTCCTTGTCCGGCATCGGGCAGGAGGGGCCCTTCGCCGGCTTCTCCTCAGTCGCCGATGCTCCGCATGGACTCTCCCCCAGCCTTCGGCCGGGAGGAGCCCCCGCGTCGGCGCCGCCCGCGCGTCACTGGGCGCCGCCCCGCCCGCCCTCCGGGCGAACGACGGGGGTTTGAAGACGGACCCTAGACCCGGGCCTCGGGCGGGAAGCCGGTCCAGCAGAGCTCGTCGGGGAGGTGGCGCATGTCGTTGCGCACCAGGACGGCGGCCGGGCGGCCCGGGGTCCAGCGGATGACGGTGAGTGAGGCGTTGCCGTGGTTGAGGCCGAGCCAGCGCCAGGCGGGGGCGTCGAGGGCGTGGCGGACCAGCCAGGCGATCAGGAAGTTGTGGGTGACGAGGAGTTCGTGCAGTTCCGAGTCGCCCGGCGCCGGGCCGGTGAAGCGGTCGACCGCCTCGCGGGCCAGCCGGGGCCCGTCCGCCTGCCCCTCGGAGCCCGCGAGGAAGCCGAGCAGGTACTCGGCGCAGTCGGCGGGCAGCTCGGAGCGGGCGGGGCGGTGCGGGACGTAGTCGCCGGCGGCGTCGCAGGCCTGGAGGGTGGCGCCAGGCAGGTGGGCGGCGACCAGCCGGGCGGTCTCGGCGGCGCGGGGGAGCGGGCTGTGGTGCACCGCCGTGATCGGCCGGGTGGCGAGCCGGCCGCCGAGCAGCTCGGCCTGGCGGCGGCCGCCGGTGGAGAGGCCGGTCTCGTCGGGCCGGGCCTCGCCGTGGCGGGCCAGGTAGAGGTAGCGGGTGGACGGCATGGGCCGGGCTCCTTCGTGATCTTGTAGCCGGTACGACGACGGGCGGGCGGGGGGCGGTTCCGGCGGGCCGTGGTTCCGGTGGGCCGTGACTCCGGCGGGCCTGCGAGGATGGGCGGCCGGGACCGGAGGAGGAGCAGGGGTATGGAACTGCGGCAGCTGCGCTGTTTCGTGGCCGTCGCCGAGGAGCTGCATTTCGGCCGGGCCGCCGAGAAGCTGCTGCTCGGGCAGCCCGCCGTGAGTCAGCAGGTGCGGCGGCTGGAGCGGGAGTTGAAGGTCGAGCTGTTCGACCGATCGCCCCGGTACGTGCGGCTGACGCCGGCCGGTGAGCGGTTCCTGCCCGCCGCCCGGGGCGTGCTGGCGGCCGAGGACGCCGCGCGGGCGCTGGCCGCCGAGCTGGCGGCGCCCGCCGTGTTCCGGCTCGGCACGATCACGGGGCTCGGTGAGCGGCTGGACCTGATCCTGGACGCCTACCAGCGGCGGGCCCCCGGCGTGCGGGTCGAGCTGCAGGCCGCGCCGGTGCGGGAGCGGCTGGCCCGGTTGGCGGACGGGCGGCTGGACGCCGCCTTCGTGCGCGGCGCCGTGCCGGAGGAGTCCACCGGGCTGCGCTTCCTGCCCGTCTGGCAGGACGAGTTGGTGATCGCGCTGCCCGCCCGGCACCCGCTGGCCGGGCAGGCGCAGATCGACCTCGCCGGCCTCGCCGAGCTGCCGCTGCGGCTCACCGGGCGCGCCAACCACCCGGCGCTGGTGGACCTGGTGACGGACGCCTGCGCGCAGGCCGGCTTCCGGCCGGTGCTCGGCCCGCCGCACGGCACCCTGCAGGACACCCTGGCCTCGATCGGCACCGGCACCCCGATGTGGACGGTGGTGTACGCCGCCAACGCCCGCCTGATGAACGTCCCGCGGATCGCCTTCCGCCCCTGCCGGACGCCGCTCGCCCTGCCCACTTCGGTCGCCGTCCGGCGCTCGGCCCCGCTGCCCCGGCTGCTTCTGGAGGCCTGCCGCGACACCGCGCTGACCTAGGGCCGGTCCGGCCGGCCTTGCCGGGCGCGCGACGCCGGGAATCCCGCCTGGACGCACGCCCGAATCACCCGAGTACGACCCAGTACGAGGGTGACTCGGGCGCACGCCCAGCCGGGCCCCCGACGCCGCGCGCTGATCCGGCAAGACCGGCCGGACCGGCCCTAGGACGATCAGGATCCGTGATCGCTGCCAGAGCGAATCGAGTCTGGGTGCAGGCGCCCGGATCGGATGGACTGTTCCCAGCCGGAGAGACCGGCCGGGAGAGCAGGGAGCAGAAGATGCCGATCGTCACCATCCAGCAGGGTCCGCGCGGGGTCGAGCAGAAGCGCGAGCTGGTCGAGAAGGTCACCGCGGCCTTCGTCGAGGCGCTGGCGGTGCCCGCCGAGAGCGTCTACGTCTGGATCCAGGAGTACCAGCCGGAGAACTGGGGCGCCGCCGGCAAGCTGACCGCGGACCGCTAACCCAGACCGTTAACCCAGGGCGCCGTGCAGGGCGGTGGTGAGCTGCCCGACGGCGACGACCAGCGGGGTGACCGGCTGCACGAAGGCGGAGATCCGGTCCAGCGAGCGCCGCAGGATGCCGGGTTGGGGTTCCGACTCCTCCAACTCCTCGCGGATGCGGCGCAGTTCGACCTGGGTGCCGGACTGGTCGGGCAGTTCGGCGCGGTGCTGGTCCAGCAACCGGGCGATCAGGGCGAGGAGTTCGGCCGGGTCGGTCCGGTCGGCGGGCAGCGCGGTCTGGAAGCCGATGCTGCCCGCGACGGCCTGGGCGTTGGTGCCGACGGCCTGATTGCCCACCTGGCTGTGGCCGCCGAACTGCTGGACGCCGGCGTTGGCCGGCGCAGCGGCGGGCCCGGGAACGACCGGGTCGGAGGAGGGGGTCATGATCGGCTCCCGTCGGAGGTGGGGTCGAAACCGTGGCTGTGGGCCTGGGCACCGGCGCCGACCGCCTGGTTGCCCACGTAACTGACCCCGCCCTGCTGGACGATGCCCTGGTTGAGGATGGTCTGCTGCTGGCGGCGGAACTCGGTGGTGTCCACCCCGTGCTCGTCGAGGAATTCCCGTACGGCGGTGAGGGCGTGGCGCCAGAGCGCGCTGAGCACCCGCTCGGCGTCCAGGAGTTGGAAGTAGTTCTGGTACTCCGGCGCCATGCCGGCCTCCCGCAGGCTCACCCGGGCGCCGTAGTCGAAGCCCGGATCGGCGCCGAAGGCGGTGTGGTCGCGCACCAGGCGCTTGACCCTCAGCCGCTCGGCGGTCCGGTACGCCCGCACCATGCTCAGCGCGCCGCCGAGCAGCGGCCAGGCCGAGCGGAGCGCGGCCAGCTGCGCGGCCCGCCTGGTCTCGCCGGTGGCCCGGGGCGGGAGGGTGTCCACCGAGTGGTACAGGCGGTGCACCGGGCCGAGGATGTGCAGCTCGACGTGGATGTGCAGGGTGCGCCCGGTCTGCGACATGTGCAGGAGCAGGCTGGGCACCACGTCGTCGCCCCAGAGCGGCAGGTGCGCGGCGAGGTAGTGCCGGACGGCGCCGCTCGGCCGCTCGGCCACCTCGCGCAGCTGCTCGGGGGTCAGGCGGGTGAGCGGGGTGAGCTGCCGGTCACCGAGGAAGCGCCGGTCGCCGTGCAGGGTGGCGCCGTCCACGAAGACCCGGTCCTCCAGGAGCAGCCCGGTGAGGGCCACTTCATCGGCGGCGGGCGGGGCCTCGGCCAGGGCGGCGAGCCGGTTGCGGACCTCGGTCAGCAGCTCCCAGGTGTCGAACTCGGTGATCTCGGCGGCCGGCCGGCCGAACGGCTCGGCGGGCAGCAGCGGGGCGGCGATCCGGGCGGTGCCGTAGGTGGCGGCGTAGCCGAGGAAGGGGGTGAAGCCGCTGTAGACGCTCACGTTGCCGGCTTGCGTCTCGGCGACGGCGGCCAGCCGGTCCTTGATCCAGGCGGCCTGCGGGGCGGGCTGGGGGACGGCCTCGGGGTCGAAGGTCTCCCGGCGCAGCGCGCGCAGCCGCTGGTCGGTGTCGCCCAGGTGCTCGGCCATCAGCCGGTACGCGTACGCCCCGGCGCCGATCAGCGCGAGCACCGGCGGTATGCCGAACAGGTAGCTGCCGAGCAGCCAGCTGAACACGCCGCCGACCGGCAGCAGGCCGAGCAGCAGGTCGATCCCCACGGTGAGCACCAGCGCGGCCAGAGCGGCGGCGGCCACCCGCCACAGGGCGGCCTCGGCGTCGGGTTCGGCGCGGCCGCGCACGGGGTGCCGGGGGGCGGGCTGCTTGGCGCCGTAGCCGAGGACGGTCAGTGCGAGGCGGCCGATCAGCAGCCAGAGCGGGGAGATCAGCAGTAGCGCGAACCAGACCGGCAGGATGCGCCGGTGGAGCCGTCGCTGCAGCTCGCGGGCGGTCAGGCAGTGCCGCGCCACGGGCACCAGGTCCACCCCGGGGGAGGGGGCGATCGCGCCGAACTCGTCGCTCAGCACGTCCTGCACCACGATCCGGGCGAAGGCCGGGTCGAGGTAGGCGGCGGCGCAGAGGTACCGGGTGACGTCGCCCGGGGCGCTGCCGAGGGCGGGGGTGGCGGGTGCGGCCATGGTGGTGGTCCGTCCTGGGCGGCGGCGGAGGAGGCGGGGCAGAGCGGCCCCGGCGGTGGGGGCGAGGGTGGCGGCGGCGGCCAGGCCGAGCAGCAGGCCGAAGGCGATCGAGTACTCCAGGGAGGTGGCGAGCAGCGCCGCCACCGGTGTGCCGAGGTCCTGGAGGCCGCTGTTCAGCGCCCACTCGGGCAGGGCGGAGACCGCCGAGACCGCCGTGCAGGTGCCGATGGCCGTCATCCAGCGGACCGGACCGGCCGGGGCGGCGGGGACCAGGCGCGGCAGCAGCAGGTAGCAGCCGAGCAGCAGCACCAGGACCGACAGGCCGGCGGACCAGTCGTACAGGACGGGTCGGGTGTAGTGGTCGAAGGCGAGGGAGGGCTCCCAGCCCGGGGTGGCGAGCACCCGTCGGTACCAGGCGGTGGCGGGCGTGCGCGAGTCCGGCGACTGCAGCACCTTCTGCACCCAGGGGCTGCCCAGCACGAGCATCGCCAGGCAGAGCAGGAACACTCGCCGACGGGCCAACTTTCCTGCCGCGTACGCCAATTCGATCATGCCTCCAGGGTGTCCGGTGCCTGCACTCTATGAGGACTTCTGTCCGCTGTCAGGCAATTCCAGGACTGGGAAGCACGACGGGCCGACCGGAACTGACGCATCGTCAGTCCGGATCGGCCCGTTCGGCCCGGGTGCGGCGCTACGGCTTGCGGCCCACGGCGGCCCAGATGCCGGTGGTCGCGTCGGTGGGCTGCTCGGGCTGGTCCGGGCGCCAGAGCGGGGCGGTGACCAGGCCGGGCTCCGCCAGCTCCATCCCCTCGAAGAAGCGCAGCACCTGCTCGCGGGTGCGCATGGTCAGCTGCGCGGTGGCGCTCCTGTAGACGGCCGGGCCCTTGGTGGCGTCCTCGGCGGTCACGAAGTCGCCGGTGCCGTGCGAGAGGGCGAGGTAGCTGCCCGACGGCAGCGCGTCGACCAGTTGCTTCACCAGGCCGTACGGGTCGTCCGACTCGTCGATGAAGTGCAGGACGGCGAAGAGCAGCAGGGCCACCGGCTGCCCGAGGTCGAGCACCCCGCGTACGTGCGGGTCGGCCAGGATGGCGGCCGGGTCGCGCAGGTCGGCCTGGACGACGGTGGCGGTGCCCTTGCTGGCGCTGGCCAGCAGGGCGCGGCTGTGCACCAGGACGATCGGGTCGTTGTCCAGGTAGGCGACCCGGGCCTGCGGGTTCACCTGCTGGGCGACGTGGTGGGTGTTGCCCACGGTGGGGATGCCGGTGCCGATGTCGAGGAACTGGCCGACGCCCTGCTCGGCGAGGTGGCGCACGGCGCGCTGCAGGAAGGCCCGGTTGGCCAGGGCGCTGATCCTCACCATCGGGCTGATCGCCATGACGCGCTCGGCGGCCTCGCGGTCGGCGGGGAAGTTGTCCTTGCCCCCCAGGTAGTAGTCGTACATCCGGGCGGGGTGCGGCACCTCGGGGCGGAGGTCGGCCGGGGCGCGCCCCTCGTCGGTGGGATCGGTCAGCCAGTCCATCGACACCTGCTGATGTGCGGTCATCTCGGTCTCTCCCCCGGGCGGTTCGGCGCCGCCGGGTGTTCGGTGGCGCCGGGAGGCAGCATAGGGGACGGACCCGGCCTACGGGGCGAGCTCCTCGGGCCGGGGCAGCTCCAGGTGGCGGGCGCCCGGGCCGGTGGCGGCGGCGCGGTCCTGCGGGTTGTAGAGGGCGCAGCGGGTGAGCGAGAGGCAGCCGCAGCCGATGCAGCCGGTCAACTTGCGGCGCAGGTGTTCCAGTTCGGCGATCTGCTGATCGATCCGGTCCTGCCAGGTGGCCGCCACGCCGCTCCATTCGGCGGTGCTGGGGGCCCGCTCGGCGGGCAGCCGCTCGAGCGCCTCGCCGGCCTCCTCGAGCGAGAGGCCGACCCGCTGGGCGGCCCGGACGAAGGCGACCCGGCGCAGGGTGGCCCGGGCGTAGCGCCGCTGGCCGCCGGCGGTGCGCTCGGCGTGGATCAGGCCCAGGCTCTCGTAGTAGCGCAGTGCGGAGGTGGCCAGGCCGCTGCGCTCGGCGAGCTGCCCGATGGTGAGCTGGTCATGGCGGGAGAGGGTCACGGTCGCCAGGATAGCCGCTTGACTTCAAGTTGACTTGAAGTTGCACGCTTCTCTCATGACCACCGCAGAGATCGCTGAGACTCCCACGAAGAGCTACGGGTTCGCCGACCTGCCGGGACTGATCGCCCGGATGACCGGCGCCGAGAAGCACGTGCCGGCCGCCAACTCCACCCTCGACGCCCTCTGGGTGCTGTACGACCGGGTACTGCGGGTGACCCCCGAGACCCGGGAGAAGCCCGAGCGGGACCGCTTCCTGCTCTCCAAGGGCCACGGGCCGATGTCCTACTACGCCGTGCTGGCGGCCAAGGGCTTCTTTCCGGTCGAGACCCTGGACGGCTTCGGCGGCTACGACTCCCCGCTCGGCCACCACCCGGACCGGCTGCTGGTGCCGGGCGTGGAGATCGGCTCCGGTTCGCTCGGGCACGGCCTGCCGCTCGCGGTGGGCACGGCGCTGGGGCTGCGGGCCCAGGGGCTGACCGGGCAGGCAGTCTGGGTGCTGATCGGCGACGCCGAGTTCGACGAGGGCAGCAACCACGAGGCGGTGGCCTTCGCCGGGGCCGCGGGCCTCGAGCAGCTGAACGTGGTGGTGATCGACAACTCCTCGGCCACCCACGGCTGGACCGGCGGCATCGCCGCCCGCTTCGCCGGCGAGGGCTGGTCGACGGCCACCGTCAACGGCCGCGACCACGCCGAGCTGTACGCCGCCTACACGGCCCCGCACCCGGGGCGCCCGCATGCGGTCATCGCCCGCGTCGAGCCGAAGAACTGACTTTCTTTCAGAGGGAGAATCTCCGATGGAGACCATGCGCGACCGTTTCATCGACGTCACCACCCGCCTGCTGGACGAGGACCCGCGCCTCGCGGTGGTGCTCGCCGACATCAGCGCGGCCGGGTTCGCCCCGGCGGCCGAGGAACACCCGGACCGGGTGATCAACGTCGGTATCCGCGAGCAGCTGATGATCGGCGCGGCGGGCGGGCTGGCCCTGACCGGCCTGCGGCCGATCGCGCACACCTTCGCGAGCTTCCTGGTCGAGCGGCCCTTCGAGCAGGTGAAGCTGGACCTCGGGCACCAGGGGGTCGGCGCGGTCCTGGTGAGCGCCGCCGGTTCGTACGACTGGCCGGCGGGCGGTCGCACCCACATGGCGCCGGGGGATGTCGCCCTGCTCGACACCTTGCCGGGCTGGACGGTCCACGTGCCCGGACACCCGGACGAGGCCGAGGCGCTGCTGAGGCACGCGGCGGCGGACGGCGACGAGAAGGTGTACGTCCGGCTCTCCGCCCACCGGAACGCGGCGGCCCGGCCGGTGGCACCGGGCAAGCTGCTGATGCTGCGGCAGGGGTCGCGGGGGGCGGTGGTCGCGGTCGGGCCGATGCTGGACGCGGTGCTCGCGGCCACCGAGGGGCTGGACGTGACGGTGCTGTACGCGGCGACGGTGCGGCCCTTCGACGGCGAGGGGCTGCGGGCGGCGATCGGCGACGGCCGGGCGGAGGTGGTGCTGGTCGAGCCGTACCTGGCGGGGACTTCGGCGGGTGAGGTGCACGCGGCCCTGGCGGACCGGCCGCACCGGGTGCTCGGGCTCGGTGTGCCGAAGGAGGAGCACCGGCGCTACGGGTCGATGGAGGAGCACCTGCGGGCGTACGGGCTCGACGCGGCTTCCCTGCGGGGGCGGATCACCGCGCAGCTCTGGTAGCCCGGCGTGGGTGGGGGCCGGGGTGGGTTTTCGGGGCTGCGGACAGTGCACGGCGGGGCGCGCGGTTCCTCGCGCCCCTGGTGGTGCGGCTCAGCGAAGGATGATCACTGAATCGGCGGCCAGTCTTACCGTACGGGGGTCGGTGAGGGTGGCGGTGCCGAAGGTGGCGAGGGTTTCGGGGTGGGGGGATTCGAGGGCGAAGGTGTGGGGGGTGAGGGTGGCGAGGATGCGGTAGGGGCCGCGGTGGAGGGTGAGGGCGGTGTCCGTGTGGGTGACGCGGACGGCGGTGAGGTCGGGGTCGGTGAGGGCCGGGTGGGCGCGGCGCAGGTGGATCAACTTGCGGTACCAGGCGAGGAGGTCGGCGTGCCCGGGGAGGGCGGGCTCGGACCAGTCGAGGGTGGAGGCGAGGACGGTCGAGGGGGCCTGGGGGTCGGGGATCTCCTCGGGGGGCCAGCCGAAGTCGGTGAACTCGCGGCGGCGGCCCTGGCGGACGGCCTCGGCGAGCTGGGGGTCGGTGTGGCTGGTGAAGTACTGCCAGGGGGTGGTGGCGCCCCACTCCTCGCCCATGAAGAGCATCGGGGTGAAGGGCGAGGTGAGGACCAGTGCCGCGCCGATGGCCAGGCGGCCCGGGGAGAGGGTGGCCGAGAGGCGGTCGCCGGTGGCGCGGTTGCCGATCTGGTCGTGGGTCTGCAGGTAGCCGAGCAGGCGGTGCCCGTGGGCGGCGGGGAACGGGCGGCCGTGGGTGCGGTGGCGGAAGGAGGACCAGGTGCCGTCGTGGAAGAAGCCGCGGGTGAGGGTGCGGGCCAGCGCTTCGAACGGGCGGGCGGCGAAGTCGCGGTAGTAGCCGGTGGATTCGCCGGTCAGCAGGGCGTGCAGGGCGTGGTGGAAGTCGTCGCTCCACTGGGCGGTGAGGCCGAGGCCGCCCGCGTCGCGGGGGGCGGTGGTGCGGGGGTCGTTCAGGTCGGACTCGGCGATCAGGAACAGCGGCCGGCCGGTGGCATCGGCCAAGGTGTCCACGGCGGTGGAGAGTTCCTCGAGGAAGGGGACCGCCCGGCTGTCGGCGAGGGCGTGCACCGCGTCCAGCCGCAGGCCGTCGATCCGGTAGTCGCGCAGCCAGGCGAGTGCGCTGCCGAGCAGGTAGGCGCGGACTTCGTCGGAGCCCGGGCCGTCCAGGTTGACCGCTGCGCCCCAGGGCGTGTGGTAGCGGTCGGTGAAGTAAGGGCCGTACACCGGAAGGTAGTTGCCCGAGGGGCCGAGGTGGTTGTGCACCACGTCCAGGATCACGCCGAGGCCCTTGCGGTGGGCCGCGTCCACGAAGCGCTTGAGCCCTTCGGGCCCGCCGTAGGGCTCGTGCACCGCCCACAGCGAGACCCCGTCGTACCCCCAGCCGTGCCGGCCGGGGAAGGGGCAGACGGGCATCAACTCCACGAAGTCGACGCCGAGTTCGACCAGGTGGTCGAGCCGGTCGACGGCGGCGGCGAAGGTGCCGGCCGGGGTGAAGGTGCCGATGTGCAGCTCGTAGACCACCGCGCCGGGCAGTGGGCGGGCGCGCCAGGCAGTGTCGGACCAGGCGAAGTCGGTGTGGTCCACGGCGCGGCTCGGGCCGTCGGGGCCGGACGGCTGGCGCGGCGAGCGCGGGTCGGGCAGGGCCGGGCCGTCGTCCAGGCGGAAGGCGTAGTCGCCCGCCGGGGCCTCGCCGCCCCACCAGCCCACCTCGTCCAGCGGCTCCAGGGCGTACCGGGTGCCGTCCACCTCGACCTCGACACTGGCGTGGGCGTTCGGGGCCCAGACCTGGTAGTCGGTCACGACAGAGGCCTCCTGGGTGGGTTCGGGTGAGCGTTCACACGGCCGTCCGCGTGAGCGCTCACAAGGTCGTCCGCGTGAGCGTTCACACGGCCGCCCAGGTGAGCGCTCACAGGGCCGTCCGGGTGAGCAGGGCCACCGGGTACGGGGTGAACAGTTCGTCCAGGGCGACGGGCCCGGTGACGGGGCGGTCGGTGAGCAGGTCGGTCCAGCTGCCCTGGGGGAGGTCGAGGGTGGTGTCCTGCCAGCCGCCGGTGCGGGCGAGGCCGTGCGGGAGACGGGTGACGGCGGTGATCACCTCGGGGCCGCGGGCGAAGGCGAGCAGGTGGGCGGCGGCCGGGCCGGTGGCGGCGAGCGGCTGGTACGGGCCGAGGTGCGCGGTGCGGCGCAGGTGCAGGGCGGTGGTGGTCAGGTGCAGCTTCTCCCGGGCCAGGTCGCCGGGGCGGGGGTTCGGTGAGTCGGTGAGCCGGACGGCCAGCGCGGAGAGGTCCACCGGCGCGCGGTTGTCCGGGTCGACCAGGGTGTACAGCGGCTCCTCGCCGCCCTGGTAGAGGTCGGGCACACCGGGCACGGTGAGGTGCAGGAGGGCGGCGGCCAGCGTGTTGCTGCGGGCGTACGGCGCGAGGGTGCGGACGAACCCGTCGATCCGCGGGCACAGGCCCGGGTGGTCGAGCACCCGGTGGGCGTGGGTGGCCAGGGCCTGCTCGTACGCCGTGTCCTGGTCGGTCCAGGAGGTCTGCCGCTTGGCCTCGCGGGCGGATTTGAGCAGGGTGGCGGTGAGGCGCTCGCCGGAGATCGGCCAGGCGGCGACCAGGGTCTGCCAGAGCAGCCAGTCGGTGTCCGGATCGGGGCCGGGTCCGGCGGCGGCCGTCCAGGCGGCGCGCTCGGAGACCCAGCCGGTGCCGAGCTCGGCGAGCACGGCGAGCCGGGCGCGGGCGTCGGCGCTGCGCTTGGTGTCGTGGGTGGACAGCGCCGTCATCGACTGCGGCCAGTTGCGCTCCTGGTGGGCGCACCAGCGGTGGAACTCCTCGGGGGAGACTCCCGGGTGCGCGGGCGAGCCGCCGACTTCGTTCAGGCTGAGCAGCGCGTTCCACCGGTAGAAGGCGGTGTCCTCGACCCCCTTGGCGGCCACCGCGGAGGCGGTCTGGGCCAGCCGGACGCAGAATTCGTCCTTGGCCGCCCCGCGCCCGAGCCGCCCGAGGGCGAGGTCGCGGACCAGCTCGCCGGTGGCGCCGAAACCGCTCAGCGCCGTCTCGACGGCGGCGACCGCCTCCGGCGGGGCGGGCTCGCCCGGGCGGACGTACGGCCGGTAGACCGGGTAGGCCGTCAGCAGCTCGCGCAGCGCGGTGCGCAGGGCCTGCGGCGGGTGGTCGGCGAGGGCGGGCTCGCCGGCGCAGATCCGTTCGGCGAGCCGGGCCAGGCGCTCGAGCTCGGCGGCCAGGCCGCCGCCGGGGCCGGTCAGCTCGGCGCGGCCCTGCCGGGCGGCCTCCTCGGCGGTGCCCGCGCCGGTGTCGTGGCGGTAGGCGTGGATCAGGCGCTCGGCGCCCAGGTGGTCGGTGAGTACGCCGTCGATCCGGCGCAGCGCGTCGTAGCCGGTGGTGCCGGCGCAGGGCCAGTCGGTGGGCAGCTCCTCGGGGCCGGTGAGGATCTTCTCCACCACCGTGTAAGCCCCGCCGGTGGCCCCGGCCAGGCGGCGCAGGTAGCCGCGGGGGTCGGCCAGGCCGTCCGGGTGGTCGATCCGGAAGCCGTCGAGCACCCCCTCGGCGTGCAGCCGCAGCAGGGTGCGGTGGGTGGCCTCGAACACCTCGGGGACTTCGACCCGGACGGCGATCAGCTCGTTGACGGTGAAGAACCGGCGGTAGTTCAGCGAGGCGTCCGCCAGCCGCCACCAGGCGAGGCGGTACCACTGCCGGGCGAGCAGCTCGGGCAGCGGCAGCTGGGCGGTGCCGGGCCGCAGCGGGAAGGTGTGGTCGTGGTAGTGCAGCACGTCGCCCTCGACGGCCAGCTCGCCCAGCACCTCGCCGAGGCGGCCGCCGAGCAGCGGCAGCAGCAGCTTGCCCCGGTCGGGGGCGTCCGGCGGGCCCGGCTGGGCGGTCCAGTCGATGTCGAACCAGGGCGCGTACGGCGAGTCCGGGCCGTCCCGGAGCACCTGCCAGAGCGGCTGGTTGAGCTGTTCGGGGACGGGCAGCGCCATGTGGTTGGGCACGACGTCGGCGAGCAGGCGCAGGCCATGCGAGTGCGCCTGCGCCGCGAGCTCGCGCAGCGCCTCCTCGCCGCCGAGCTGGGGGCTGACCAGGGTGTGGTCCACGGTGTCGTACCCGTGGGTGGAGCCCGGGGCGGCGGCGAGCAGGGGGGAGAGGTGCAGGTGGCTGACGCCCAGCGCGGCCAGGTACGGCACGGCCCGGGCGGCGTCGCGCAGGGTGAAGCCGGGCTGGAGCTGGAGCCGGTAGCTGGCCGTCGGTGGGGCGTCGGTCATGGGAGCATCCGTACCCGGAACGGCCGGGGACGAACGTAGATGACCCTTCTGCACTATCCGAGGCTGCACTGTCAGGGGCGCGGGGAACTGCGCGGTGCCGGAAGAGGCGTTGTAGAGCCTTCCGCAGCGATCAGCCCTCCTGTGTGGGAGGGATAGTGCAACTGGGTCACCGGACGAGCTGCGGCAGAGTGCATTGCCGGCCGCGCACGCAGTGAATTCAGAGGGGCCCCGCGCCCCTGAATAGTGCAACTTGACCTTGAGTGCACTCCAAGTCCTAGCGTCGACCCCCGTCGGACAGGTTCGAAGGGGAGAGAACATGAGTGTCTGGTTCGTCACGGGAGCGTCGCGGGGCCTCGGCGCGGAGCTCACCAAGCAGGCGCTGGCGCGGGGGCATCAGGTGATCGCCACCGCGCGGGATGCGGCGGCGGTGCTCAAGGCATACCCGCAGCAGCCGGCGGGGCTGCTCGCGCTGGACGCGGACGTGACCGCGCCCGAGCAGCTGGCGGCCGCCGTGGCGGCCGGGCTGGCCAGGTTCGGCCGGATCGACGTGGTGGTCAACAACGCCGGGTACGGGCTGCTCGGTGCGGTCGAGGAAGTCCCGGACGCGGCGGCCCGGGCGCTGTTCGACGTCAACCTGTTCGGGGTGCTCAACACCCTGCGGGCGACGCTGCCGACCCTGCGGGCGCAGCGGTCCGGGCACGTGCTGAACATCAGCTCCGGAGGCGGGTTCGCCACCGCACCGGCGATCGGCCTGTACGGCGCCTCGAAGTTCGCCCTCGAAGGCATCTCGGAGGCGCTGCACGGTGAGCTGGCCCCGCTCGGGGTCCGGGTCACGATCGTCGAGCCGGGCGGGCTGCGGACCGACTTCCTGAGCAGCTCCAGCCTGTGGACCGAGCCCGCCTCCATCGCCGACTACGCCGAGGGCACGGCGCCGGTGCGCGAGGCACTGGCCCACTACGACGGCCGGCAGCCGGGCGATCCGGTGAAGGCCGCCAAGGCCGTCATCGACGTCACCGAGGCCGCCGAGCCGCCGCTGCGCCTCCAGCTGGGCTCCGACACGCTGGAGCGGGTGGAGGCGAAGCTGGCCCTGGTCCGCCGGGAGCTCGACCAGTGGCGCGAGGTGGCGCTCTCCACCGACATCCAGGGGGGCTAGGCAGGCCGCTGGAGCACCAGCAGCGAGCGCTCCGTCAGCCAGAGGGTGTCGCCCGCCTTGACCTGGGTGCCGGTGCCCGGGCGGGGGAGGGTCGCCAGGGTGGTGTCGACCACGGTGGACCACTCGTGGCCGTGGTCGGCGGGGACGGTGAACTCCAGGGGCTCGAAGTGGGCGTTGAACATCAGCAGGAAGGAGTCGTCCACGATCTTGCCGCCGCGCCGGTCCGGCTCGGAGATGGCGTGGCCGTTGAGGAAGACGGTGAGGGACTTGGCGTAGCTGGTGGACCAGTCGCGGTCGGTCATCTCGACGCCGGCCGGGGTGAACCAGGCGATGTCGGTGAGGTCGTCGTGGGTGCCGGAGACCGGGCGGCCGTGGAAGAAGCGGCGGCGCCGGAAGACGGGGTGGTCGCGGCGGAGCCAGATCATGCCCTGGGTGAATTCGAGCAGTTCGGCGTCGGCGTCGGCCCAGTTGACCCAGGAGAGCTCGCTGTCCTGGCAGTAGGCGTTGTTGTTGCCGCCCTGGGTCCGGCCCAGCTCGTCGCCGTGGGAGAGCATCGGCACGCCCTGGGAGAGCAGCAGGGTGGCGATCAGGTTCCGCTGCTGGCGGGCCCGCAGGGCGAGCACGGCCGGGTCGTCGGAAGGCCCCTCCGCCCCGCAGTTCCAGGACCGGTTGAAGCTCTCGCCGTCCCGGTTGTCCTCGCCGTTGGCCGCGTTGTGCTTGTCGTTGTAGGAGACCAAGTCCCGCAGGGTGAAGCCGTCGTGGCAGGTGACGAAGTTGATCGAGGCGATGGGCCGGCGGCCGTCGTCCTGGTAGAGGTCGGAGGAGCCGGTGAGCCGGGAGCCGAACTCGGCGAGGCTGGCGTCCTCGCCGCGCCAGAGGTCGCGGACGGTGTCCCGGTACATGCCGTTCCACTCGGTCCACAACGGGGGGAAGTTGCCGACCTGGTAACCCCCCTCGCCGAGGTCCCAGGGCTCGGCGATCAGTTTGGCCTGGGAGACCACCGGGTCCTGCTGGCAGAGGTCGAAGAAGGAGGAGAGCCGGTCGACCTCGTGGAACTGCCGGGCCAGGGTGGCCGCGAGGTCGAAGCGGAAGCCGTCCACGTGCATCTCGGTGACCCAGTAGCGCAGCGAGTCCATGATCATCTGAAGGACGTGCGGCGAGCGCATCAGCAGGCTGTTGCCGGTGCCGGTGGTGTCCTCGTAGAAGCGCTGGTCCTTGGCGAGGCGGTAGTAGGAGACGTTGTCCAGGCCGCGGAAGGAGAGGGTCGGGCCCAGGTGGTTGCCCTCGGCGGTGTGGTTGTAGACCACGTCGAGGATCACCTCGATCCCGGCCGCGTGCAGCGCCTTGACCATCGACTTGAACTCCTGCACCTGCTGCCCCCGGTCGCCGAGGGAGGAGTAGGAGGAGTGCGGGGCGAAGAAGCCGATGGTGTTGTAGCCCCAGTAGTTGGAGAGCCCGAGGTCGCGCAGCCGGTGGTCCCGGACGAACTGGTGCACCGGCATCAGCTCGATCGCGGTGACGCCCAGCTTGGCCAGGTGCTCGATCACCGCGGGGTGGGCCAGGCCCGCGTAGGTGCCGCGGATCTCCTCGGGGATGCCGGGGTGGAGTCTGGTCAGCCCCTTCACATGGGCCTCGTACAGCACGGTGCGGTGGTAGTCGGTGCGCGGCGGGCGGTCGTTGCCCCAGTCGAAGTACGGGTTGATGACCACCGAGTGCATGGTGTGCGGGGCGGAGTCCAGGTCGTTGCGGCGCTCGGGGGCGCCGAAGTGGTAGCCGTAGACCGACTCGTCCCAGTCGATGTGGCCGCTCATCGCCTTGGCGTACGGGTCGAGGAGCAGCTTGGAGCTGTTGTGCCGCTGGCCGAGGCCGGGGTTGTGAGGGCCGTGCACCCGGAAGCCGTACCGCTGGCCGGGCTGGACGCCCGGGAGGTAGGCGTGGCGGACGAAGGCGTCCGTCTCGCGCAGCTCCACCGTCGTCTCCGAACCGTCCTCGGCGAGCAGGCACAGCTCGATCCGGTCGGCGCTCTCGGAGAACACGGCGAAGTTGGTACCGGCCCCGTCGTAGGTGGCGCCGAGTGGGTACGGCTGCCCCGGCCAGACCTGCATAGTCCCTCAACTTCCCTTTTCGTCTTGGGAATTGATGCTCCCAGGGCTCTGCCCGGCGAGCTGCCCCGCTAGACCTGACCCCGCGCACCGTGACGTACGGCACAAGGGGCATACTCACCGACGCGGGTGCGCCGTCGGGGTTCATTCAGCTGTTGTTCGCCCGAACGGGTGTCCGCGGAGTGTCCCGGGCGGGTGTTGAGTGCCGCTTGAGACGGAGCGTCAAGAGGGGCTGCGTGCCGCCCGGCGGGGGCAGTACCCTTGATCTTCCGGTGTGCTCCGGCTCGTCCGGAGCCCGCGGTCACCGTGCGCAGACAGGCTCTGCCGCAGGCACCAGGGTTGAGACTCTGTCAGCGGACGGCCCGTCACTCCCGGCGGGCCGAGAGGTGAGGTAGCGCATGGTGGTCCCCTCCGACGGCCGGGGCGGGCCCGAGAGCCGGAGCGAGGCGCCCACGATGGTGATGCGCTCGGCCCCGGGCACCCGGACCTCCCTGCCCGCCCAGCCCGGCCCGGAGAGCGCGCCGCTGGCCTGGTCGGCCGAGCAGTGGCAGCTGGCCCACCAGCGGGTGCGGCTCACCGGCCGCGCGTACGTCTGGCTGAACCTGGTCGAGCAGCGGCTGCGCGCCCTGGTGGACGAGGTGCTGCGCCCGGTCTACGCCCCCGCGCACGGGGAGGACTGGGTGACGGCCGCCGCCGGGCCCGCCGGGGAGGAGTGGGTGCACCGGGCCGGGGCCGTCCGCGAGGTGAGCCGCCGCAAGGGGTACCTGCTCGACCCGGCCGACGACGACCCGCTGGTCTTCCTGACCCTGCCGCAGCTGCGCGAGCTGATGGTGCAGCACTGGCCCTGCTTCGAGCCGTACGTGGTCGACCGCCGCGAGGTGGAGCTGGCGCTGGACGAGCTGGAGGTGGCCCGGCACGTCGTCTCGCGCAACCGCAGCCTCTCCCAGACGGTGCTGGCCCAGGCCGAGCGGGCGGCGGCCCGGCTGCTCACCGTGCTCGACGGCGGGGCGGGCGGGGTGCCGGCCGACATCGTGGAGGAGCTGGTCGCCGGCCGGTACGCGGACGTGGTGGCCGTCCACCCGGACCGGGTGCGGCTGCAGCGCGAGCTGCCGGTGGAGGACCTGCTGGCCGGGGCCCGCCGGCTGGACGCGGTGGGCATCGGGCTCGGCATGCTCTGCCAGAACTACACCGGCAAGCGGCTCGTGCAGCTGGCCGCCGAGGGCTGCCGGATGCGGCTGCTCTTCCTCAACCCGGCCAGCAGTGCGGTGCGCCGGCGCGAGCGCGAGCTGGGCCTGGGCCGGGGCGAGCTGGCCCGCTCGATCGAGATGAACATCATGCACGTGCGCCGGGTCCGGGCCCGGCTGCGGGACCAGGGCGGCTTCGAGATCCGGGTCTTCGACGAGACCCCGCGCTTCACCGCCTACCTGGTCGAGGGCCCCCGTCAGCCCGGCCCCCGCCGCCGCTCGGGCGACATCGGCGTGGTCCAGCCCTACCTGCGCCGGGCCCGCGGCATCGAGTCCCCCGCCCTGGTGCTGCGCGGCGGCGCCGGTCAGCTCCCGGGTGGTCAGGAGCCCGGCCTGCTCGAGACCTACCGCGAGGAGTTCGAGGGCGTGTGGGGTGATTCGCGCGCCGTCTCCTGAGGGTGCGTCGGTCTGCTTGTCCGATAGTTCGACCCCCGGTGTGGACGCTCGACCGGCGGGTCTCTAAGGTATGCCTAAGCTAAGCAAGGGAGCCCTGGCCGGTACGTCCGTCCGGGGCACCGCTGCGTGCTGGGCATAAACGGACAGGTAAGGCCGGGCTGGTCCCGGAGAGGAGCCCTCGGCGACATGTGGGACGAAGCGTTTCCAAGTTTCCTGATCGGTCTCAGGGAAGGCCTTGAGGCGGGGCTGATCGTCTCCATCCTGGTGGCGACGCTGGTGCGGTCGGAGCAGAAGAACCGGCTCCCGCAGGTCTGGACGGGCGTGCTGGCCGCGCTCGCGCTGGCGCTGAGCTTCGGCTCGGTGCTGACCTTCACCGCCGCCAAGCTGTCCGGCACCGCGCAGGAGGCGTTCGGCGGGGCCCTGAGCCTGATCGCGGTCGCGTTCGTCACCGCGATGGTCTTCTGGATGCGCCGCTCGGCCCGCAACCTCTCCTCGGAGATCCGGGAGAAGGTGACGGCCGCGCTCGCGATGGGCGCGGGCACCCTGGTGCTGACCAGCTTCCTGGCCGTCGGCCGGGAGGGCCTGGAGACCTCGCTCTTCCTGTGGAGCACCATCCAGACCGCCAAGAGCTCGACCGGCCCGCTGATCGGCGCGGCCGTCGGCCTGGTGCTCGCGGCCGGGCTCTGCTGGGGCCTGTACCGCCGGGTGCTCAAGATCAACCTGACCCGGTTCTTCACCGTCACCGGCGCCGTCCTGATCGTCATCGCGGCCGGCGTGCTCAGCTACGGCCTGCGCGACCTGCAGGAGGGCGGCGTGCTGCCCGGCGGCCACGCCTACGCCTTCGACCTCAGCGGCAGCATCGACGCCTCCTCCTGGTACGCCACCCTGGTGCAGGGCGTGTTCAACCTGACCGTCACCATGACCTGGCTGCAGGTCGTCGCGTACGTCGCCTACCTGGCGATCGTCATGACGCTGTTCGTGACGGGCGTGCGGGCGGGCAGGCCGGCGGCCGAGGCGGCTCCCGCGCCCGAGGCCGTCAAGGAGTCCACCCGCCCGCGCTGGCTGGTGCCGGCCGCGCTGGTCGCCGTCCCCGCCGTGGTCGCGGTCACCGTCATCGCGGTCAGCGACGGCAAGCCGGCCGAGGCCGCCACCGTGGCCGTCTCGGAGACCGAGTGCGGCAAGGGCTTCACCGCCCCGCAGCCCGGCCAGCAGGTCTTCCAGATGCACAACACCGGTGACAAGACCTCCGAGGTCTACCTGGTCAACCCGACCACCGGCTCGGTCTACGGCGAGATCGAGGGCCTGGCCCCGGCCACCACCCGCGCGCTCACCGCGACCATCGGCACCGGCGACTACGCCTGGCGCTGCGTGCCCACCGGCGGCAAGTCCGTCACCTCCGCCGCCGTGCACGTCACCGGCGGAGCGGCCGTCAAGTCCGTGATCCCGGTGGCCGAGGACGACCTCAAGGCCCCGCTGGATGCGTACAAGGCGTACGTCACCAAGGGCCTGGCCACCCTGCTGACCCAGACCCAGAAGCTGCAGGCCGACATCCACGCCGGCGACCTGCCCGCCGCCAAGGCCGACTGGGTCACCGCGCACACCCAGTACGCCTCGCTGGGCGCCGCCTACGGCACCTTCGCCGACTTCGACAAGAAGATCAACGGCCGCCCGGACGGCCTCGCCGACAAGGCGCAGGACAAGGACTTCAGCGGCTTCCTGCGCATCGAGTACGGCCTCTGGCACGGCCAGGCGCCCGACGTCCTCGGCCCGATCGCCGACCAGCTGGCCACCGACGTGGACGGCCTCGGCAAGGCCTTCCCGACCCAGGACTTCGACCCGGGCGACCTGCCGCTGCGCACCCACGAGATCCTGGAGAACACCCTCCAGTTCGAGCTCACCGGCGACACCGACCAGGGCAGCGGCACCAACCTGGCCACCGCCCAGGCCAACCTGGCGGGCACCCAGGAGCTGCTGACCGTCCTGCAGCCGCTGGTCAAGCAGCGCTCGCCCGAGCTGCTCGCCAAAATCGACGCCGGCGTGGCCCGGGTCGGCGCGCTGCTCACCGCCGCGCACCAGCCGGACGGCAGCTGGACCCCGGTCGACAGGCTCGCCCCCGCCGCCCGCCACCAGCTGAACGGTGCCACCGGCCAGCTGCTCGAAGACCTCGCCCCCGTACCCGACCTGCTCGAGATCCGGAAGTCCGCCTGATGACCACTCACCAGACCGAGACCGGCTCCTGCCCGTTCCCGCACGCCGCCATGGCCGCCGCCCCCGTCGCTCCCGTAGCGGACGGCTGCCCGGCCGGGCCCGCCCGCCGCAGCTTCCTGACGGCCGCGCTCGGCGCCGGCGCCGGTGCGGCCGCCCTGGCCGGCGGAGCCTTCGCCCTCTCCTCCGGGACGGCCAGCGCGGACAGCAGCACGACCCCCAAGAGCCGGGTGGTGCCCTTCCACGGCGAGCACCAGGCGGGTGTGCTCACCCCCACCCCCGGGTACGCGATCTTCGTCTCCTTCGTGGTGACGGCCGCCGACCGGAAGGCGCTCGAGGAGCTCCTCAAGACCCTGACCGAGCGGATCCGCTTCCTCACCGCCGGCGGCACCCCGCCGGACCTGGGCGTAGGCGCGCCGCCGGCGGACAACGGCATCCTGGGCCCGGTCGTGCCGACCGACAGCCTCACCGTCACCGTCGGCCTGGGCGCCTCGCTCTTCGACGAGCGCTACGGCCTGGCCAAGCTCAAGCCGGTCAAGCTCGCGCCGATGAAGACCTTCCCCAACGACAACCTGCAGGAGGCCGAGCTCCACGGCGACCTGAGCCTGCAGATCTGCGCCGACAGCCAGGACACCGTGCTGCACGCGCTGCGCGACATCGCCCGGCACACCCGCGGCGCGATGCAGATCAAGTGGCGGATCGACGGCTTCCAGAGCCCGTCCCGCCCGGACGGCGCCCAGCGCAACCTGCTCGGCTTCAAGGACGGCATCGCCAACCCGGACGTGAAGTCCGGCCGCGAGATGGACAAGCTGGTCTGGGTCAAGGACGGCGCGGGCGAGCCCGCCTGGGCCGTCGGCGGCAGCTACCAGGTCATCCGCATCATCCGGATGCTGGTCGAGTTCTGGGACCGCGTCTCGCTGGCCGAGCAGGAGAAGATGTTCGGCCGCCGCAAGGACACCGGCGCCCCGCTGGACGGCGCGGACGAGTTGGACATCCCGGACTACGCCAAGGACCCGGACGGCAAGGCCATCCCGATGGACGCGCACATCCGGCTGGCCAACCCGCGCACCGACAAGACCGACGACTCGCGCATCCTGCGCCGCGGCTACAACTACGACCGCGGGGTGGACAAGGTCGGCAACCTCGACATGGGCCTGGCCTTCTGCTGCTACCAGCAGGACGTGGTCCGCCAGTTCGAGGCGACCCAGACCCGGCTGATCGACGAACCCCTGGTCGACTACATCTCCCCGACCGGCGGCGGCTACTTCTTCGTCCTGCCGGGCGTGAAGGACAACGCCGACTGGCTCGGCCGGGCGCTCTTCGCCTGACAACCACGGCACCCCTCCGGCCGTGGCCGGAGGGGTGCCGCCGTCTCGTGAGACCCCCGTGCTCCCGAGGCGTGGCCACCACCTTCGCCGAGAGGCCTTACCGATCGATTACTTCCGGCTTACGTGAGCTCGGCGGGCACCGGCCGGGCACCTCCCCGGATCGCCTCCAGGGTACGGACGGCCGCCGCGTGCAGGTCGGGGCGGGTGAGCCGGTGTTCCAGGATGCCGAGCGCCTGGCGCACGTGCTCCTCGGCCGGGCCGGGCAGCTCCAGCTGGCGGAAGGCCTCGCCGACGCCGATCAGCGCCTCGGCCTCGCCGCTGAGGTACCCGCCGGTCCGGGCCGCCGCCAGCCCCTGCCGCAGCTGGTCGAGCGCCTCGCCCGGCTGGCCCAGGCGCAGCAGGAGCTCCCCGATGCTGACCAGAGCGGAGCCCTCGGTGCGCACGCTCCCGATCTCCCGGGCCAGCGCGAGTGCCTCCCGCAGGGTGGTCAGCGCCTCCTCGTGGCGCCCCAGTTCGGAGAGCGTGTTGCCGAGGTTGCCGAGCAGCATCGCCTCGTCGTGCCGGCGCTCCAGCGCCCGTAGCACCGGCAGCGCCCGCCGGTAGGTCGCCTCCGCTCCCTCGCGGTCGTCCGTCGCCGCCTGCACCACGCCGATCCGCAGCAGGCAGGCGGCCTCGCCCTGGGCGTCGCCCAGTTCCACGGTCAGCGCCAGGCTGTGCTGCAGGGCGGCCAGCGCCTCCTGGAAGCGGCCCAGCTGCCAGTACGGCGCGGCCAGGTTGGCCGAGCAGGTGTGCTCGGCGGCCCGGTCGCCGAGCCGCTGGGTGGCCGTCAGGGCGAGCCGGTGGGTGTCGATGTGGTCGTCCACGTGGCCGCCGAGCATGAAGTACTGGGCCAGGTTGCGGGCCAGCTCCCAGGTGTAGGAGTCCAGGCCCAGCTCGGCCGACTGGCGGGCGGCGGCCACCAGGTTCTCGTGCTCCGCGTCCAGCCAGCGCAGCGCCGCCGCGCGGTCGGGGAAGGGCGACCAGCGCTCGGCGGCCGGGCCGGCGGCCAGCTCCCGGCGCCCGGGGTTGAGCTGCTCGGCGGCGGCCGCCGTGCCCTCGCGGAAGAAGCCGAGCAGGCGGTGCACGGCCTGCTCGCGGTCGCGCTCGGCCTCCTCACGCTGGGCGGCGCCCTTGGCGTAGACCCGCAGCAGGTCGTGGAAGCGGTACCGCCCCGGGTGGGCCGACTCCAGCAGGTGGGCGTCGACCAGGTGCTCCATCTCCTCCTCCACCTCCGGCACCGGCCGGTCGAGCAGCGCGCTCGCGGTGCTCAGCCCGATGGTCGGCCCGTTCACCAGGCCGAGCAGCCGGAAGGTCCGGGCCACCGCCGAGCCCTGGGTGGCGTCGGCGGCCCGCACCGAGGTGTACGAGACGGCGAAGCTCGCCCCCACCGCGAGGTCGCCCACCTGCAGCTCGCCGAGCCGCCCGCGCTCGTCGGCCAGCCGGGCCGCCAGGTGCGCCAGGCTCCAGCCCGGCCGGGCCACCAGCCGCGCGCCGGCGATCCGCAGCGCCAGCGGCAGGCCCGCGCAGGCGGTCAGGATGTGCTCGGCCGCCTGCGGCTCGGCGGCGATCCGCTCCGCCCCGGCGACCTTGGCGAGCAGCTCGCGGGCCTGCCCGGCGGGCAGTACCTCGAGGTCGAAGAGGGCGGCGCCGGACAGCGCGGAGAGCCGGTCCCGGCTGCTCACCAGCACCCCGCAGCCGGCCCCGCCGGGCAGCAGCGGGCGGACGGCGGCGGCGTCGGGGGCGTCGTCGAGCACGATCAGCACCCGGCGGTCGGCCACCAGGCTGCGGAAGAGCGCGGCGCGGTCCTCGTCCCCGGCCGGGACGGTCTCGGCACCCAGCGCGGTCAGGAAGGAGCCGAGCACCTCGGCGGTGGTCCGGGGCCGCCCGCTGTGGCTGGCGAAGGCGGCGTGCAGCTGGCCGTCCGGGTAGTGCCGGCGCAGCCGGTGGGCGGCCTGCACGGCGAGCGCGCTCTTGCCCAGGCCGCCGCAGCCCGAGAGCACCGCGATCGGCACCGCGCCGCCGGGTTCGGCCAGCAGCCCGACCAGCTTCTCCAGCTCCTCCTCGCGCCCGGTGAAGTCGGCCAGGGCGGGTGGGAGCTGGGCCGGCGGGCAGGGGCCGGGCGCCTCGGCCGCGAGCTCCTCCGGCTCCGGGCCGGGCCGCTCGGGGGCGTCGGTGAGCAGCCGGGAGTGCAGGCGCTGCAGGGCCGGCCCGGGCTCGAGGCCGAGCTCGCGGACCAGCAGCCCGCGGGCGTAGCGGAAGGCGGCCAGCGCGTCGGAGGTGCGGCCGTCCTGGTGCAGGGCCCGCATCAGGCGCTCGTGCACCCGCTCGTCCAGCGGGTGCTCCTGGCGCAGGGTCAGCAGCCGGGGCAGCACCTCGCCGGGCAGGCCGAGCCGCAGCCCGGCGTCCACCTGGTCGAGCTGGACGGCGAGCAGGCGCTGGCCGATCGGTTCGGCCCAGCGCTCGCGCAGCACCTCGGAGGGCACGTCGGCCAGCGGGGTGCCCTGGCAGAGCGCGGCGGCCTCGGTGAGCAGCGCGTACGCCTGGGTGTCCTCGCCCCGGGCGGCGGCCCGGCGGCCGGACTCGGCGGCGGCGTCGAGGCGGTGCAGGTCCAGCTCGCCCGGCAGCAGTTCGAAGCGGTACCCCGGGGCCTGGTGGACGATCCGGGCGGCCGCGGCCGGGCCGAGCTGGCGGCGCAGCCGGGCCAGGCAGGTGTGCAGCGCGCTGCGGATGCCCTCGGGCGGGCGGCCGTCCCAGACCGCGTCGGCCAGCGTGTCGAAGGGCACCGTCGCGCCGCCGTGCACCAGCAGGGTCGCGAGCAGGCTCCGCTGCCGGTCGCCGGTGACGACCACCTCGCCGTCGTCCGTGCCGACGGACAGCGGACCCAAGATGCCGAAACGCACGCCTACCCCCGTGGCTCTCCGGCGGGCCGACCCGCCGGGTTCGGCCAAGCATCGGACACCCCGTGCCGCCGGGGCAACAGGCTTCCGGGGGTGCTTAAGGCTCCCTTACAGATCTTGTCGGGCACATGACGTGCGGGCCGGGCCGGGCAGCCCGTCGCGAGCGGCGCCGGGCCCGTCGGTGTGCGGCCGGTACTCCGTCAGCTCCGGGGGCAGCGGCGGCACTGTCACAGCGGGCGGGGATGATGGGGCAGCTGGACGCGGAGAGCAGGTCGCAAGTCGGAAGGGGCACGGGGATGAGCCGGGCAGGTGAGGCGAGCGGTGCGACGGGCTGGGTGAGCGGGCCGCTGGTGGGCTTCGACCTGGAGACCACCGGCACGGACGTGGAGACGGACCGGATCGTCACGGCCGCACTGGTCCGCCTGGAGGCGGACGGCACCGTCACGGCCGAGCGGTCCTGGCTGCTCGACCCGGGGGTGGCGATACCCGAGCAGGCCTCGGCGATCCACGGGATATCGACCGACCGGGCCCGGGCGCACGGCACCGCGCCCGGCCCGGCGGTGGCGGAGATCGCCGGGGCGGTGGCCGAGGTGCTGGCGGCGGGCACGCCGCTGGTGGTGATGAACGCACGGTACGACCTGTCGCTGCTCGACCGGGAGTGCCGCCGGCACGGCGTGCCCTCGCTCGCCGAGCGGCTCGGCCGGACGCCGGCGCCGGTGGTGGACCCGCTGGTGCTCGACAAGCACGTGGACCGCTACCGCCGGGGCAAGCGGGCGCTGCAGGCGCTCTGCGACCACTACGGCGTCCGCCTCGACGACGCCCACAACGCCGGGGCCGACGCCCTGGCCGCCGCCCGCGTCGCCCGCCGGATGGGCGAGGCGTACGCCGTGGTCGGCGAGCTGGCCCCCGCCGACCTGCACACCCTGCAGACCAGGGCGGCCGCCGAGCAGTCCGCCTCGCTCCAGGCCTACCTGCGCAAGACCTCCAACCCCTCCGCCTTCGTGGAGCCGGCCTGGCCGATGATCCCCCGCTAGGGCCGGACCGGCCCTGGGGCCCGTCCGGCCGGTGGGTCGGCTACTCGGTGGGCCAGGTGCTGAGGGTCTGGTGGAGGGCGCGGAGGGCGCTGGGCCAGGAGGCGGGGACGGGGCGGGGGTGGTCGAAGCCGCCGTGGCGTTCGAGGTTGACGTAGCCGTGGAGGGTGGCGAGGAGGAAGCGGGCGGCGTCGGTGGTGGCGGGCTCGGTGAGGCCGTAGCCGCGCAGGAGGGCGTAGGTGTGGTCCACGCCCAGCTGCCTGCCGCCGAGTTCGGCCCAGCGCTCGGGGGTCAGCCGGATCTCGATCGCGCGGTACCGGCCGGGGTGCTCCAGGGCGAAGGAGCGGTAGGCCTCGGCGAAGGCGGTGAGGGCCTGCTGGCCCGAGCGGCCCATCAGGGCGGTGCCGACCCGCCCGGCCAGCTCCTCGGCGGCGAGCACCGCGACCCGCTCGCGCAGCTCCCGCAGGCTGCGGACGTGCGAGTACAGACTCGCGTCCTTCACCCCGAACCCCCGGGCCACCGCCGACACGGTCACCTTGTCGAACCCGACCTGGTCGGCGAGTTCGGCGGCGGCCGCCACCACGCGGTCGGTGGACAGGCCCGGGCGTGCGGTCATACAGGGGCTCCTTCGGGGTCGCGTCGGTCCGACCATCCTACCTAGGGAGAAAAGTCGTTTGCCTAGGGCTCCTAGGCAAACGTAGCGTGAGCACCATGAAGCCGCTCAGCGAGTCCGAGATCCGTACCTCCTTCGTCAACTGCACCCAGGGCGAGGCCAAGCGCCTCAACCTCCCCCGAGGCCTGTCCGAACTCCCTTGGGACGACCTGGACTTCCTCGGTTGGCGAGATCCATCGGCGCCCGACCGGGGCTATCTGGTGATCCCCGGGGCCGAGGGGGAGAAGCCCGTCGGCATCGCCCTGCGGACTTCCACCGGCCCGCGCAACGCGGTGCGCCGGAGCCTGTGCTCGATCTGCCTGACCACGCACCCCGGCACCGGGGTCAACCTGATGGCCGCCAACAAGGCCGGCCCGGCCGGGCGCGAGGGAAACTCGGTGGGCGTCTACATCTGCGCCGACCTGGCCTGCCCGCTCTACTCCCGTCGCCTGCGCAAGCCCCAGGGCATCAACGCCGCCCAGGAGTCGCTGACCAACGAGGAGCGCGTCGCCCGGATGATGGAGCGCATCGCCGAGTTCGCCGAGCGCGTCCGGAGCTGACGACCGGAGCCGACGAGGAGTCGCAGCCATGACCAAGTGGATCACCACCCCCGTCGCCCCGGAGCTGCTCCGGGGTGCGCTCGAGGCCGAGCGCACCGGGCGCGGCCTGCTGCCGCACCGCCTCCCGGCCCGCGCCCGGCGGCAGTACCCCGATCCGGGGCTGCTGGCCGCCGAGGCCAAGCCCTCCGGCGTCCGGCTGGTCTTCCGCACCAGCGCGCGCAGCATCGAGCTCGACGTCCACCCGACCAGGACGGCGTACGTCGGCGCCCCGCTCGAGGCCGGCCGCTACGACCTGCTGGTCGGCGGGGAGCTGGTGGCCCAGGCCACCGCCGGCGGCGGCACCGTCCACACCGTCGACCTCACCACCGGCGCCGTGACGACGGAGCAGGGCCCGCCCGGCACCGTCCGCTTCGCCGGGCTGCCGGCCGGGGAGAAGGAGGTCGAGCTCTGGCTGCCGCACAACGAGACCGCCGAGCTGATCGCGCTGCGCACCGACGCGCCGGTGCGGGCTGCCGCGCCCTCGGGGCGTCGGGTCTGGCTGCACCACGGCAGTTCGATCAGCCACGGTTCGGCGGCCGACAGCCCGACCGGCACCTGGCCCGCACTGGCGGCGGCCGCCGCCGGGGCCGACCTGGTCAACCTCGGCCTCGGCGGCAACGCGCTGCTCGACCCGTTCCTGGCCCGGACGATCCGGGACACCCCGGCCGACCTGATCAGCCTCAAACTCGGCATCAACCTGGTGAACCTGGACGTGATGCGGCTGCGGGCCTTCGGCCCGGCCGTGCACGGCTTCCTCGACACCGTCCGGGAGGGGCACCCGACCACCCCGCTGCTGGTGGTCTCGCCGCTGCTCTGCCCGGTCCACGAGACCACCCCGGGCCCGCTCGCCCCGGACTTCTCCGGCCCGAGGCCGGTCTTCCGCGCCACGGGTGATCCGGCCGAGGCCGCCGCCGGCCGCCTGACCCTCACCGTGATCCGTGCCGAACTGGCCCGGATCACCGCCGAGCGCGCCGCCGAGGACCCGTACCTCCACCACCTCGACGGCCGCGAGCTCTACGGCGAGGCCGACCACGCCGACCACCCGCTCCCGGACCAGCTCCACCCCGACCAGGGCGGCCACCGCCGCATCGCCGAGCACTTCGCCGCCCGGGTCTTCGGCCCGGGCGGGGCCTTCCACGGCCCGGAGTCCGGCGGCTGACCTGCCGTCGCGGGGAACGAGAAGAGGCCTGCCTCCCGGTCGACCGGGAGGCAGGCCTCACTTCTCAGGCGGACCCGTCAGGAGCTGGGCTTGAGCGTCCAGTTCTGGTCGGGAGCGGTGTTGCAGGCCCACAGCACGAGCTGAGTCCCGAGGGTGAGGTTCCCGTTCGGGTCGGAGACGCACTTCCCGGAACCCGGGTTGAAGATCGTGCCGTCCGCCCGGGGGACGAACTGCTGGGCCTTGTTGCTCTGGGCGTTGCCCCAGCAGGTGTTCCACTGGATCGGCGTGCCGTCGTAGGTGCCCGAGTTGGTCGCGTCCATGCAGCCGCCCCAGGGCAGGCTGACCGTGCCGTCGGCGTTGAACGTCCAGGTCTGGGCCGAGGAGCCGTTGCAGGTCCAGACCTGGATCTTCGTGCCGGGGGTGGGGACGCCACCGTTCTCGTCCATGCACAGGTTGCTGCCGACACCCGAGACCACCGGGCCGGCGGTGCTGCCGGGCAAGGTCGCGTACGGGTAGACGGCGACGTCGGCGATGCCGCCCAGCCACGGGTTGTTCGGCTTGCCGCCGTTGAGGTAGCGGCCGATCACCAGGCTGCCGGTCGGGGCCATGGTGGTGGTGTGCCGGCCGGTCGCGGCCAGCGCGCCGTTGACGAACAGGTTCATCTGGCCGGTGGTCGCGTCGTAGCTGGCGGTCAGCTTGGTCCAGACGCCCAACTGGACGCGGGCGGCGGCGTTCTGCGTCGCGTTGGTGTTGTTGTTGAGCGGGTTGGTGTGGTCGTAGGACCAGCCGGAGTCGGAGGTCGACATACCGAAGGTCCAGGTGGTGACACCGGTCTGGAAGGTGCCCGGCCAGATCATGAAGTTGCTGGTCGAGGCCCCGTCCTGGCTGACCACCACACCGTCGGTGGACTGGTCCTCCTTCGCCCAGGCGGTGACGGTGAAGGACTTCTGGGTGTCGACCCGCAGGCCGCTGTCCACCTCGCCCCAGGTGGTGCTGGTCTTGGGGTCGAAGGTCGTGGCGGAGTTGAACACCGCGGCGTTGGTGCTGCCGGCGGGAGCCGTGCCGCCGCCGAGGTTGGCCGAGGTGAAGGTGACGTCGCTCTTGACGGTGCCGTTGTTCTGCCCGGTCAGGTCGTTGGCGTTCCCGGCGAGCAGGTAGCGCCCCTGCGGGCCACGGGGGTCGCCGACGACGTAGGACTGGCCGAAACCGGTGACCTGGCCGGGGTGCTGGGCCGGGTCGCCGACCACACCGGGCCAGACGACGACCTTGCCGGCCGAGTTCTGGGCGTACAGGTCGGGCACGCCGTCACCGGTGAAGTCGCCGACGGATCCGACCGTGGGGTAGGTCGCCGGGTCGACATTGGCGCCGATGACGGTGGCACCGGGAGTTGTCGGCGTGCTGATCGCGGCCGGGTCCGCCAGGTTGCCGTAGTTGGTGGCGCCGGTGGCCGTCGTCTTGGTGATCGCGTAGGCGAGGATCTGGCCGGTCCTGCGGTCACGCGCCCAGAGCGTGGCCTGGTCGCCATTGCTGGTGACCCCGTTGGCGGCCCAGGTGCCGCTGGCGGGGCCGGGGCCGATCAGGTCGTAGCCGTCGGTGTTGGCGGAGCCGTCCCACGGCTTGTTGGAGAGCTGGGTGTCGGTCTTCTTGAGCAGCGTCGCGGCGCCACCCGGAGGCATCAGCCAGAGCGAGCCGTTGATCACGACGACCAGCGAGGTCTTGCTGAGCGGAGCGGCCGTGCTCTCCTTGTCGGGGTTGCCGAGCGCCAGCACCTGGCTGACCTGGGAGAAGTCGAGGCCGACGCCGGTCGGGCAGCCCTGGGGACCCGTGGGGTCGACCGCGGCACCGCTGGTGTCCACACAGTTGACCTGCACCGGCGTGGCACTGCCGCTGGGGTAGAACGGCGTCGCCTGCCCGTAGTGGCCCTGTCCGGTGTTGGTGTACAGGAACATCATCTTGTCACCGGGCTTGTGCACGACCAGGTCGTCGCTGGGGAAGACCGGCGTGCGCAGCGTGCTGCGGTGGGTGACCTGGGCGTTGGTCCAGGAACCACCGGGCGCGACGACGCCCAGGGCGGAGACCCAGCCGGCGTTGGTCGGGTCACCGGTGTTCTGGATCGTGCGCAGGTTGCCGTTGCCGTCCGGCAGCACGATGTCGGGCTTGCCGTCACCGGTGACGTCGCCGAAGACCGGCTTGGAGGCGGGGTTCCAGGGCGCGTAGTAGTTGTAGACGGCCGGCTGGCTGTAGTTGCCGGCGTTGTCCTGACCCTGGACGTACAGGGTGTTGGTGCCCCAGGCGGTGGGCTGGGCGGTGTACGAGGCCTTGCCGGTGCCGTCGGCGGTCACCGTGCCCTGGTCACCGCAGTGCCAGCCGGTGACGGGGGTGGAGCTGGTGCTGACCTTGAAGCAGGCCAGACCCGAGGCGTTGAGGCCTGCGCCCGGCGCCGGGTCGTTGCCCTGGAGGGTGAAGGTGCCGGTGTCGCTGGCGTACTTGGCCGGGGTGGGGTTCGGCGTGCCGGACGGCGGGAAGTCGGTGGAGCTGACGCCGACCGTCGGCGGGGTCTTGTCGACCCGGAAGTAGCACCAGGAGGTGTCGGGCGAAGTGAGCTGGCCGTCGCTGGCGCTGCCGACCCAGCCGTACTGGTGGCCGTCGGTCAGCGAGCCGACCGGCATGACCTCGGTGTTGTACGAGCCGGTGGTCGCGGTGTCCTGGGCGAACGACCAGGTGCTGTCGTTGTCGTCCCACATGTGGAAGTGACCGTGCAGCGGCAGACCCGCCGGGGACCAGTCGTTGAGGGCGAGCTGGATGTTCTGGTTGGCGCCGACCCAGCCCGGGTTGTACCAGGCGTAGGGCGCGGGGCTGCCGTCGGGCTGCAGCGTCTGGCAGTCGTTGTGCTTGTTGGTGCTCGCGAAGCCCGGCTGGGGGCTGGTGCGCGGGTACCAGGCGCTCGGCTGCAGGTCGTAGTTGGTGGTGATGTGCGGGTTGCTGGCGATGTGGTGGCGGTAGTACTTGTTGTTCTCGTCGTCGGGCGCGATGCCGACGGTGAGGGCGCCCCACTTGTTGATCGCGGCCTGCTGCATGTGCCAGGTCACGTCGTAGTTGATCGGGCCGGTGCCCGTGATCCAGTACGAGTTGCCGATCTTGCTGCAGCCACCGAAGGTTCCCGAACCACCGCAGGGCTGGTTCGCCCAGGTGACGCCGGGGCCGATGCCGTTCGTCCAGTACAGGCCGAGCGGGGTGTTGGTGCCGGGGCTGGAGGCGCCGTCCGCGTTGGCGTACAGCGTCGAGCTGTACACGGTGGGGGCGGAGGGGGCGCCGCTCGGCTGGTTGTAGATGGCCGAGTTGACGGCGATGCTGAAGTAGGCGCGCTCGCGGCCGGAGCCGGTGCAGTCGCTGTAGCCGCAGTAGCCGGTGCCGAGGTCGCTGACCGAGTCGTAGTACGACGTGGTCGAGTGGTACTCCTGCACCTGCGCGGAGTGGGCCGTCGGGCTGTCGGCGCTGATCGTCGGGTCGATGTACCAGGGGCCGGTGCCCTTGCCGAGGACGTTCTGGTCCGGGGTCAGGTCGAAGCCGGCGCTGTCGGCCTTGACGGCGATCTTCGCCTCGTGGGCGCCCTCGCCGGGGCCCTGCGAGGTGGACTCCCCGGTCGGTGCCGGGGTGGCAGCGGCGGCGGGGGCGGCGAAGGCCGAGAGGGTCCTGGTGGTCTTGGCGCCGGTCAGCGGCGGGACCGGGGCGGCGGGGGTGGAGTCCCACTGCAGGGGGGTGGGCGCGTGGAGGCGGGTCTTGCCCTTGGCGTCCTTGAGGCTGATGTTGCCCGCGGTGTCGGTGGTGACGTTCAGGCCGTCGGCGCTGATGGGGAAGTG